>NZ_JAGYZD010000379.1 GCF_018371055.1 Finegoldia magna
ATGATTGCTGGTGCACAAGCGACAGCTGTTCAACACTTTAATGCACCGAAATATGTAGGTGGAGCTATTATGGCTGCGGTTGTTATTTTAGTCGTAATGCTTGGATTAGGTAAGATTGTAGATGTTATCGGTAAGATTGGACCTGTTATTGCGATAATGGCAATAGTAATAGGGTTAATTTCTATATTCATGAATATGGGTAATTTACAATCAAGTCTTGATCTTATTGAAAAATTAGTTAACAGTGGAGAAATTAAAGTAGCTAGTAAGAACTTCTTCCTAGCAGCTGGATCATATGTAGGGTTTAATATGATATGGCTAGTTGCATTCTTGGCAGAAGTAGGAAACAAGGCAAAGAGCTTAAAAGATGCAGAAGCTGGAGTTTTCTTGGGATCTACAGGATTTTCAGTTGCAATATTCATCATGAGTATAGCAATTATTTTATCAATTCCTGATTTGTACGATTCACAAATTCCAGTATTGGTTTTAGCCGGTAAAATTCATCCAGTTCTTGCAACAATATTCTCAATATTTATAATGTTGGGTATATTTACAACATCTGTTCCATTGTTATGGACTGTAACTGGAAGATTCTTTGATGAAGGAACTAAGAAATACAAATTATTTACTTTAATAGCTGGTATTGTTGGGGCAATCATTGGATTGACTTTGAAGTTTGACTCATTAGTAAACATCGTTTACGTTGTTAATGGATATATAGGAATGGTTCTATTAGCATGGATGATTATAAGAAGTGCAACTGGAAAAGCTAAAAAACAAAGAATGGAAGCTGCACAAAGAAATAATATTGAATTTGAAGATTAAATAAAGGTCAGCGATTATTTGCTGACCTTTTTAATGAGTTTATTTATAAAAATTTACTATTAATCAGATAAATAAATAACAAAATAATTTATTATAAAAATCGAATATCCAACAAAAAAACAGCCTAATTAAAGGCTGTTTTTTTAAAATAATAATAAGAAGAATATTCACTTTAAGTGAAATGTTAGATTTTATAAAAATTTACAATATTCGCTTCTGATATC
>NZ_JAGYZD010000380.1 GCF_018371055.1 Finegoldia magna
ACTACATGGCAGTTAGAGACCAACATTACAAACCAAACTTCACAGAAGTTAAAGTGACTGACAAATCAATTGTAGCCACAACATATGAAACAGATTCATTAAAAGTTGTTGATCAAGTTGAGATCGAAAAATCAACTGCGAACACTACAAATGAAAATGTTCAAAGAATTTCTGGAGAAAACAGAGTACAAACAGCTATCGAAGTTTCTAAGAAAATGTTCAAAGAAGGAACTAACAAAGTCGTATTAGCTAACCAAGATAATTATTCTGACGTTTTGACGGCTGCTCCATTTGCAAAAGCAAACAACGCATCCTTGTTGTATGTATCTTCTAACTCAATTAGTAAAGAAGTAATGAGTGAAATTGCTAGATTAAAAGCAAAAGAAATCACTATTATCGGTGGAGAAAAATCTGTAGATGAAGGATTGAAAAAAGAATTAGAAAAGAGAAATTTCAAAGTTGACAGACTTTCTGGAGCTGACAGATACAAAACAAGTGCACAAATCGCAGCTAAACTTATCGACGATAAGACAACAACATTAGAAATCGCAAGTGGTGAAAATTATGCCGATGCATTATCACTTAACAACGCAGCAGAAAAAGACAAAGCTCCAATACTTTTAGTACGAGTTAACGCAATTGATAAATCAGTTGAAGATGTTATCAAATCATCAAAAGCATCATTAATAAACATTGCTGGTAGAGAAAAATCAGTATCTGAAAATACTAAAGCTAACATTAAAAAAATCTCCAAAGCTACTATCAATAGAATCGGAGGAGCTAATAGATACGAAACAAGTATTCTTCTTGCAAAATACTCTGGAGCAAAAGAAGTTGTAGTAGTAGCAAGTGGGGAAGACTTCGCAGATGCATTAGTTGCAGCACCATTCTCAGCAAAACAAAAAGGAGCAATCCTTCTTACTAACAAAGACAAATTAGGACAAAAAACAGAACAATTCATCAAAGATACTAAATTCAACAAATCTTATGTAATTGGTGGAGAAAAATCAGTATCTGAAGATGTAATTAATCAATTAACAAGTATCA
>NZ_JAGYZD010000381.1 GCF_018371055.1 Finegoldia magna
TCCAATCTACGACAAACCAACTTTGCATCATATTGTAAAGGAGGTTGTGGATTCTGGAATTACGGATATTTTGATTATTATAAGCAAGGATAAGGGATCGATCGAGGATTATTTTGATGTGAATTTCGAATTGGAATACGAATTGAACAAGAAGTCTTCGGAGATATCACGAGAAATTCACGAGCTATCGAAGATGGCGAACATCTACACTATTAGACAGAAGAAGAAAAACGGGCTTGGTGATGCGATAAAATACGCTGAAAGTTTTGTTGGTGATGAGCCTTTTGCGATTTTGTTGGGCGATGATATTATCTACAATACCCCAGATGAGCTTCCTTGCATCAAACAAATGGTTGATATTTACGAGACTGAACAGTCTCCGATTTTGGGTGTGCAAAAAGTTTCGTGGGAAGATGTTAGCAAGTACGGGATTGTGAATGGAGAGAAAACTTCTGAGAGAATTACTGAGGTTAAATCGTTGGTTGAGAAACCAAGTCGTGATGAAGCTACGACTAACTTGGCGATTCTTGGAAGATACATTGTAACGCCGGATATTTTTCCGATTCTTCACGAAACAAAACCTGGAAAGAACAACGAAATTCAATTGACTGATGCTTTGAATAAGCTTGCAGAAAAACGCAAGATGATTGCGTATGATTTTATAGGCAAGAGATACGATGTCGGTAACAAGCTTGGATTTGTGAAGGCTACGGTTGATTTTGCACTTAATGATGAGAAAATAAAGGACGAATTGTTAGAGTTTTTAAGAGAAAAATAATTATTAGCTATTGGCACTTGGTGTCAGTAGCTTTTTTTAATGGAAAACAATTTGTTGTGATAAAATAAGACAGAGGTGTGTTATGAATATTGCAATCGTAGATGACGAAGAGAATATAAGAAATTTGTATAAGAAATACTGCGAAGAATGGGCAAATAACAACAAAATCGATTTGAAGACTGAACTTTTTACATCTGGTGAGAATTTTATATTCAATTACGATGAAAATGATTATATAGATATTTTATTGTTGGATGTTGAGATGAAA
>NZ_JAGYZD010000382.1 GCF_018371055.1 Finegoldia magna
AAAAGAGAAAGTCAAAAGGAAAGTAAAAGAAAAAGTAAAACCAAGCAAAAAAGATATGACCAGAGAAATCTAAGGGAGTAACGAAAAGTTACACCCTTAGATACCCAAAATAACAAGACTTCTGAAAAGCAGAAGTCCAGAATTCCGAAAATCGGAAATCAAGAATTTCGATTATCGAAATTCTTGAATACATCAATGTAGATAGGATATAAAATTGAATAAATGTAAAATTTATGATAAAATGACACTGATAATTGTTATCAACAGGAGATGAAAATGTTAAAAAAATTTTTTGAAAATGTAAAAAATCCTAAAAATAATTTCGGTGGTCGTTTCATGGTGAAAGGAATGAACGTTGGCCACGAAAAATTGGCGAAATGGGGCAGATCCTTTCTGCATATTAAAACCTCGGATGTAGTTTTAGATCTAGGATGTGGTGGTGGACGTAATGTTCAATACTTCTTAACAAAGGCTAAAAAAGTATATGGAATGGACTACTCTAAAACAAGTGTAGATATAGCAAGTTCAGTAAATAGCGAAGCTATAAGAGATGGCAGGTGTAAAATTATTGAAGCAGACGTGGCTAAGTTACCTTTTGAAGATGAATCCATAGATATAGTAACTGCCTTTGAAACCATTTATTTTTGGAAGAATATAGAAGTATCTTTTAGGGAAATTCATCGTGTACTAATTAAGGACGGTCAGTTTCTAATATGCAACGAAGGAGCATATAGAGAACATAAAAATATAAAAAAATGGGCGGATATGCTAGATTTTGAAGTTTATTCTCCCGAATATCTCACAGAAACATTGAATAAGATAGGATTTAAATGCGAATACCATCTGGACGAGGAAGAGCATCTAGTATTTTTAGCTAGAAAATTATAAAAAAATTTGTGAATAATGAAAAATAAATTTTAAGGAGAAGTAGAGAAAAAATCTGCTTCTTTTTTTATTGCAAGGAGGATTAGAATGGCAACAAACAAAAGATATTATTGGATAAAATTAAAAGAAGAATTTTTCACAGACAAAAGGATAAAAA
>NZ_JAGYZD010000383.1 GCF_018371055.1 Finegoldia magna
AAAGCTAATTTGAATGGCAAACATTCTAACTTGGATATCAACAGTATTTACTTCACACATGGAGATAATTCATTGAATATGCTTTATGAAATCAATCATTTCGGCAAGGAATCAAAATCTTCATGTATCGTAAATGGTGCATTAAAAGAATCATCTTACAAAAACTTCAAGTCAACTCTTGATTTCAAAAAAGGATCAATGGGATCCACAGGAACTGAAGAAGAATATGCAGTATTGTTATCAGATGATGCAAAAAGCTTGTCAGTCCCAATACTTTTAGCAGGAGAAGACGACGTAATAGGAAATCACGCAGCAAGTGCAGGTAAGATTGATGCCGACATGCTATTTTATATAATGAACCGTGCTATATCCAGAGATGTAGCAGAAAGTATGATAGTTGAATCCAAATTTAGCGAATCATTAAGCAGATTAGATGACGAAAACTTGGAAAGCAAACTACTTTCATTCATCAGAGAAAAAATGGCAAAGAGGGAATTGGATGTTAGATAAAAAGCAAGTAGAAGAGATAAGAAAGGACTTTTTGTATTTGGACAAAGAATACAAAAATCCGATAGTTTATTTGGACAATGCAGCTACCAGCCAAAAACCAATTCAAGTTATAGATAGCGTAAGTGAATTTTACAAATATGAAAATGCAAATCCTCACAGAGGAGCACACACATTAAGCGTTTTATCTACAGATGTTTACGAATCTGGAAGAGAAAAAATCGCCAAATTCATAAACGCAACAGATTCTTCAGAAATAGTGTTCACAAGGAACACCACAGAATCGTTAAATTTATTAGCTTATTCGTACGGCTATGAAAATTTAAAAGAAAATGACGAAATTGTAATTTCGATAATGGAACATCACAGTAATTTAGTAACTTGGCAAGAAGTGTGCAAGAAAACAGGCGCCAAACTAAAATACTTGTATGTAGACAAAGAAAATATGCAATTGGATTTTGAAGAATTCAAGAAAACAATCACTGAAAAGACGAAGATTTTCTCAATAACACAAGCATCAAACGTAGTGGGA
>NZ_JAGYZD010000076.1 GCF_018371055.1 Finegoldia magna
TAGGATTTATGATCATCCATGTGAAATCCGCCTTTAAAAGTCAGATTTTCTAAACTCATTTTTTCACCCCTTTAATAAAATAAAAAATGGTGCAGAGAAAGAGACTTGAACTCTTACGGGATTATTCCCACTGCCCCCTCAAGACAGCGTGTCTACCATTCCACCACCCCTGCGTGATAAAGACCTTTTTTACAAAGGTCTTTTAATATTTGTTAATAATATTTTTGATTAATTTAATGTAGTTTTTAGCCCAAACTTTGAAATTCTTGTGCATATTTTCTTCAAGCTTAGTATCTTCGTAGAAAATTTTGTAAATATTGTATTGGTTTTCAACTTTTACAACGTAATATTTCGTCTCAGAAGACGGAATATCGTCTAAAGTTTGACCATCTTTCGAAAAAGATTCGTTCGACAACCACTCTTTTACATTGCCAATTCCGCCGTTGTAAGCTGCAATCGCCAAATCGTGATTTTTGAAATGGTGCAACAAATATGACAAATAAGCCGTACCCATTTCAATGTTCTTGTCAGGTTTTTTCAAATCTTCCACTGTAAAATGAGTGTTTCTCATATTGTTAATACTTTCAGCAGTATCCGGCATCAATTGCATAAGCCCCAAAGCTCCCGCTTTTGATTTTACACTTGGATCAAAGTTAGATTCAACTTTAATCACACTCATAACCAAAAGTGGATCCACGTTGTATTCTTTTGCGTATGCATTAACCAAATCGACATATTTCACTGGTCTTGTCATAGTTGAATATGCGCTCACGCCAAATCCAACTAAAAACACAATCACAATAATAGAAATAATCGTGATTAAAAATCTTTTAATAAATTTCATAATTTTTTCCTATCTATTAGTTTGTCAACCTTAAGTATTAGATCAGCTTCAGTCGTATTGTTTACAAGAACTTCGTCAAACTCACTAATTTTTTTCTCATAATCCAGTTGAGAATTAATTCTTGTAACTGCAGTATCGTAATCAAAGTTATTCCTATCCATAATCCTTTGAATTCTGATATTTCTATCAGCGACAACTACCCAATCTTCGTCGACATCGATATATTTGTCAATCAAATTTTTGCTTTCCAAATACATAGAAATTTCCAGAAAAATCAAATCAGATTTTTCCTTCTTAATTCTTTTTACTACTCTTAATATTATATCAGTATGTGTCAATTCTTCAAGTTTTTTTAGTAATGTTTTTGAATTAAATACAAGTTTGGAAAGTTTCTTCCTATCGATGTTAGAATTTTCGTCCAAAATTCCTTCTCCAAACTCATCTATAAGCTTGTAATAAAGGTCTGTACCTTGTTCATAGATTTGGTGAGTAATCTCATCCAAATCTATTACAACAAAGCCTTTTTCTCTTATCCTTCTACACACCGTACTTTTCCCACTGGCGATATTGCCACAAACTACGATGATTTTTTTATTTTGCATCATACCAAGTATCTGCACTGTTAACATCAATCTTCATATCGACTTTCAAATCAACAGCATGTGTCATGACATCTTTCATAATTTCAAGAACTTTTTCTCTCTCATCTTCTGGACAATCAACAATAAGCTCATCGTGAACTTGCAAAATCAATTTTGCTTTTAATTTTTCTTCGTTTAATCTATTGTAGAATTTAACCATTGCAACTTTTATTATATCCGCTGCGGATCCTTGAATTGGCGTATTAAGTGCCACACGTTCTCCAAAACTTCTCACGTTGTAGTTTTTGGATTTCAATTCAGGAATGTATCTTCTTCTGTTCATAATAGTTTCAACGTAGCCTTTTCCCTTGCCAATCGCAACTATATCTTCCATGTATTGTTTGATGCCTTTGTAAGTGTCCAAATAATTTTCGATGTATTCCTTGGCTTCTTTTCTAGTTATATGCAAATCTTTACTCAAAGAATAATCTCCAATTCCGTAAACAATACCGAAGTTTACAGCCTTTGCGTTGGATCTTTGAAGTGATGATACCTTATCAAAATCAACCTTGAATACTTCGCTGGCAGTTTTCCTGTGAATATCTGCACCATTTTTGAATGCATCAAGCATCACTTCGTCATTCGCCAAATCAGCCAACACTCTAAGCTCTATTTGAGAGTAATCCGCATCCAACAGAACACTTCCTTCGCTTGGAACAAATGCTTTTCTGATAAGTCTTCCTTCTTCAGTTCTGATAGGAATGTTTTGCAAATTAGGATTAGTTGAGCTGATTCTTCCAGTTTGTGCGATAGTTTGTTGGAATGTAGTGTGGATTTTGCCGTCTTCTTTAATTAAATCCACCATTCCGTCGATATACGTTGTTTTAAGCTTGGCGATAGTTCTGTATCTTAAAATATAGTCGATAATTTCGTGTCTTCCACTTAAAGCTTCCAAAACTTCTTGGTCTGTCGATGGACCTGTTTTGTTCTTCTTTATTACAGGAAGCTCTAAATCTTCAAACAACACTTCTGCCAATTGCTTTGATGAGTTGATGTTGATTTTCTTGCCGATAAGTTCTTCAACGCTGTCTTCGATTGATTTTATCTCGTCTTCGAAAAGTTCTCCCATCTCAACCAAAGTTTCTTTCTTGACACAAACTCCCGTGAATTCCATGTCGCACAACACTTTTATCAACGGAATTTCAACATCTCTGTACAGATGCATCATGCCTTCTTCTTCGATTTCAGAAATCTTTTCGTACAATTTGTTCGTGAAAATCATGTATTTCACAACATAATTGTCGATTTCTTTCTCGTCTGATTCCAAAATAGTCTTTTTAGATTTGCCTTTGCCTGTAATATCTTCAAGCGGCTTGAAATCATATCCAATAACTTTAGGATCAGATCTTTCCATGCTATAACTTGTCTTGGAAGGATCGAGCAAGTATTCTATGATGACAACATCATCGTAATTGTACGAAATGTCGATACCATATCTCATTAAATGATAAATACATGGTTTGATATCAAACGAAAGCTTGTTGATATCTTCTGATTCAAATTCTTCCTTAAATGATTTTACAAGCTCAACATTTCTTGTAATGTACACCTTATCAGTGTAAATCGCAAAAATCACAGGTTCATTGTCCACATAATAATCATTATTGAACAATGCAAAAGTAAACTTTTTGTTCTCTTTAATATAAGCTTTAATTTCATCTACTTTTTCATCCAAGTTTTCGTATTCAAATTTTTCATTGGATTCTTCATTTGGAAGTTTCTTGATAAAACTGTTGAATTCTAATTTTGTTAATACTTCAATCAAATGATCATTGTCGGCTTCTTTTATTGTACAATCATCAATTACAAATCCCATCAAATCTTTTGGAACATCTGTATTAATCGTTCCAAGTTCTCTACTCAAATACGCAATTTCTTCTCCATCGATGACTTTTTGCTTAGTTTTCTTGCCAGAAATTTCATCGACATGCTCGTACAATCCCTCAATGCTTCCGTATTTTTGAATGTATTTGAGAGCAGTTTTTTCGCCAACGCCATCAATTCCAGGAATATTGTCCGATTTATCTCCCATCAACCCTTTCAAATCAATCATTTGTTTAGGAGTAATTCCGTATTCTTCTTTCAAAGCATCTACATCGTAGATTTTTGTTTCAGTGATTCCCCTTTTCGTAAGGACAACTTTTGTGTTGTCGTCAATAAGTTGCAGATAATCCTTGTCACCAGTCAACAAATACACATCGTAGTCTTTCGATGAAGCTTGTTTTGCCAATGTTCCTGCGATGTCGTCTGCTTCATATCCTTTCAAATCAATGTATGAAACTCCCATCGCTTTCAACAATTCTTTTAACATATCGAATTGGCCGATTAATTCTTCTGGAGTTTCTTGACGATTGCCCTTGTATTCAGAATATTTTTCGTGCCTAAAAGTTGGCTCTTTTCTATCAAAACACACAACTACAAGATCTGGTTCGATTTTTCCCATAACAGAATAATACATATTCATAAATCCAAACACACCATTAGTGTGAATGCCATCTTTTGTAGTCAAATCTCTGATAGCGTAAAATCCTCTGAATAAAAGAGATGAACCATCAATAATTAAAGCTTTTTTTGACATTTTATAATCCCTTGTTTTCTTTTTCGAAAGCCATTATTTTGTCAACTCTTCTTTTGTGACGACCAGCTTCGAATTCATTTTCCAAGAAAGTTTTGATGATTAGTTTGGCAACCTCATCTCCAATTACACGCGCTCCGATGCAAAGCACATTTGCGTTGTTGTGGTTTCTGCTCATTTTTGCGCTGTACACATCAGACACACAAGCTGCTCTTATTCCTTCGAATTTGTTTGCTGCCAAGCTCATGCCAATTCCTGTTCCACAAATCAAAATTCCCAAATCAGAATTTCCTTTTTGGATTTCTTCGCAAACTTTCTTCGCATAATCTGGATAATCAACAGAATCTGATGAATTTGTTCCCAAATCCACTACTTCATTTCCCAAACTTTTTATATATTCAACCATTGAATCTTTTAATTCAAATCCACCGTGATCGGCTGCTATTGCTATTTTCATAAAAACCTCCAAATATATTACTACCTACATTTTATAATATGTTCATATATTTATCAATTATTTGAAGAATTACACATTTTATGGTAAAATATAGTTGTAAAAATATGGGGATGTCTTGGTTTCGACAGGGATATTGAAGTTTGAATAGCGAGTCGTTTTCGTCTACAAACGTAAAAAAAGGACAACTAAATATAAACGCTGAAGATAATAACTTCGCATTAGCTGCCTAATAACGGCGGCCGATTCAAAAACTAGAAAATCGTCCTGCGTTTTCTTTTTGAATCTCAACTAATGAGCAGGAACATCTCGTATATATTTCTCTGTTATATGAGATTATTTAAGAGGATATATCGATCATAGTTTTGTCAGTTAAATTTTGGTCGACGAATAAAACTTAATTGACTGCACTCGGAGAAGTTCTTAGGGATATATTTTTGGACAGGAGTTCGATTCTCCTCATCTCCACCATCAAAAAAGGTAGCCAATCGGCTACCTTTTTTTGTGTTCATCATTTCAATTCATTAATTATTACCGTTGAATTATCGCCTGCAAAAACATTGTGTTTTAAATTAGTTTGCGTGTCGATGTATTCGATGCATTTGTCATCGTAAGTGAAATCAAACTTTCCTTCTTTTTTGAAAATTTCTTTTCCTTCTGCATTGTAAATTATGATTTCTCGTTTGATTCCACCGCTGTATTCGCTTTTTACATTTTTCTTAAATCTTTGAAATCCTGCAGATTTGAACACCAATGCACTGCACGATGCCAAGAAAATAAGTATAACTATCAAGATTATCCATATTTTTTTCTTCACGTTTTTTGTTTTGTTTTCTTCTGACATTTTTTTCTCCTTTTTATTTGTTCAAATTTTTGTGAAACGCTTTCCAAAATCTAAAACTACGTTTTAAAATATCGTTGTTATTTATCAAGATAAAACACTTTATCACGATACTATTTATCTGTTAAATATTTTGTTTTCTTATTGACTAAACGGTTCAAATATTGTTATAATATTATTATAGCAGAAACATATTGTTTTTGTACAACTTACAAAAGGAGTGATTTATTATGGCAAACGGAGTACTTCATATTCCAGGTTTCATTTATTTTGGAGAAGGAACTTTTTCAAAGTTAAGTGAATTGAAAGGTAAGAAAGCAATTATAGTTACAGGTGGAAATTCTATGAAGAAAAACGGTTTCGTAGATAGAGCTTGTGAAGAATTGAAGAATGCAAATATGGAAGTATGCGTTTTTGATGGCGTTGAAGAAAATCCATCAGTAAAAACTGTTGAAGAAGGCGCTAAGAAAATGCAAGAATTCCAACCAGATTGGATTATCGCATTAGGTGGCGGTTCTGCAATGGACGCTGCAAAATGTATGTGGGCTTTTTATGAACATCCTGAATTAAAATTCGAAGACATCATTGAACCAGGATCTCTTCCAGAACTTCGTAAAAAAGCAAAATTCGTTGGTATCCCATCAACTTCAGGTACTGCAAGTGAAATCACTGCATTCTCAGTTATCACTGATACAGAAAAACACATCAAATATCCATTAGTATCTGATCACATTGTTCCAGACATCGCTATAGTAGATCCAGTTTTACCATCTAAGATGCCAAAATCAGTTACAGCAAATACTGGTATGGACGTTGTAGCACACGCAACTGAAGCATTGGTTTCTAATATTGCTAACGATTATACTGACGCGCTTGCAATTCACGCATTGAAATTGGTATTTGAATATTTACCAAAAGCTTGCGAAAATCCAGACGACATGGAAGCTCGTGAAAAAATGCATAACGCTTCAACAATGGCAGGTATCGCATTTACATCAGCTTCACTTGGTTTAGTTCACTCATTAGCACACAAAATTGGTGGAGAATTTGGAATTACTCATGGACTTGCTAATGCAATTCTACTTCCATACATCACACAATTTAACAGAAAAGCTACTAACAAAGTTGATTGGATTGAAAAAGAATTGAACGTAAAAGATTACCCAATCGCTGTTAGAGAATTAGCTAAGAAAGTTGGCATTCCACCAACATTGAAAGAAGTTGAAGAAAAATTCGGATTTAACAAAGAAAAATTTGACGCTGTATTGGATGAAATGAGCAAGAACGCTTACGAAGATCCATGTACTTTGACAAATCCTCGTGAATCAAATCCAGAAATAGTTAAAATGATATATACTCACGCTTACAACGGCGAAGATATAACAGAATAAATTTAATAGCAAAATATTTTATGTATAAAATCTGAACTGACCCCCAAAAATTGGACCTAAAAACTAACTTGAGGAGGTCAGTTTTTAATGGCAAAATATAGAACAGAATTTAAAGTAAAATTAGTAAAAGAATATTTAAAATCTAGCATATCATATAAATATTTATCAGAAAAATATTACATACCTGATAAAATTTTAGCAATAAGATGGGTAAATGACTTTAGAAAACAAGGCATAGAAGGACTAAAACCCAAAAAGAGAGGAAGACCTTCAAAAATGCCAAAGTCAACAAATAAATCAAA
>NZ_JAGYZD010000077.1 GCF_018371055.1 Finegoldia magna
GGTTTGTAAAGTCAACTTTAATTCTGGTAATGTGGACATACTGTCTGTGCCAAGAGATACTCAAATTAGATTGAATGGAAATATTCACAAAGTAAATGCGGCACACGCTTATGAAGGTGCGAAGGGATCTTTAAAAGCGTTGAGAGATTTATTGGGAATAGATTTGGATTATTACGTTGAAGTTGATTTTGATAGTGTTGAACATATCGTAGATGCTATGGGTGGAGTTGAAGTTGATTCACCAGTAGAAATCAATCTTCCAACAATAAAAATGCATATTCCAAAAGGAAAATCAAAACTAAATGGACCTGAAGCGTTACAATATGTGAGGGCACGTCATCCATTAGGTGGATCTGATGAAGCTAGAATTGAAAATCAACATTATTTTATAAAAACATTGATGGATCAATTATTAAGTCCTGCAAATATTACGAAAATGCCTAAGATGATTGAAATATTTAAAAGAGATGTTAAGACAAATATCCCACTAGGGGATATGACTGCTTATCTTACAAAACTTCCTAACTTTTCATCTAGCAAAATACATAGCTATATACTGCCAGGAGAATACAAAGATGATGGAATTAGTTGGTATATGGCGGATGAAGAACAATTACCAGAAATTGTAGACAGATTATTTGCTGAATACAAACTGGATGATCAAACCACTAATGATAATGACAGAAAAGAAGATGGGGAAGAATCTCAAAATAATTAGCGGTTTTGTTTTTGGGAGGTATTTTTGTGGAAAGAAAGCAAGAACACATTGAAAATTATTTGAAATCAGAATACAGGGGCAACAACTTATTTGATTGTGTGTATCTGGAACACACATCACTGCCTGAAATAGATTTGAATGATATCGATTTGTCGATGGAATTTAACGGCAAGAAAATCGACTATCCTTTCATGATAAACGCCATGACTGGTGGCGGAGATTCCTGCTGTGACATCAATGAGGATTTGGCTAGATTGTGCAAAACGTTCAACATTCCAATGGCAGTTGGTAGTCAAAAAATAGCTCTTGTTGAATCAGAAGCGATTGAAAGTTTCGAACTTGTACGAGAAAATTTGATAAAAAATGAAAATATCGTAATAGGAAATCTTTCTGCAAGAGAAAGCTTGGAATCAGTTGAAAAAGCAATTGAAATGATAGATGCTGATATGTTTGGCCTTCACTTAAATCCAATTCAAGAATTGATTATGGAAGAAGGAGACAGAGAATTTTCTGGAATTAAAGATAACATCAAAAATATCGTAGAAAATGTAGATGTGCCTATAATCGTAAAAGAAGTAGGTTACGGAATGAATAAAAAGACAATCTATGATTTATACGATCTGGGTGTTAGATACATTGATATTGCTGGTTTTGGTGGAACAAATTTTTCTGAAATAGAAGATAATAGAAGATTCGATATGGAATTTTCTGAATTTTACTGTTGGGGAATTCCTACGGCGAAGATTTTATTGGACATGCAAGATAAACCTGACGATTTGTTTTTGATTGCAAGTGGTGGAATAAAAACAGCAATTGATATTGTAAAAGCACTAGTTATTGGGGCAGATATGACAGCGATGAGTGGCGAAGTATTATCTTATTTAATGCATGGTGGTTATGAATTTGCTAAGGAATTTTTGGATAGCTTGATTTATAAACTAAAAATGCTCATGGTAATGCTTGGGGCAAGAAATATCAGTGAATTGAAAAATGTAAACTACAAAATATTTGGAAAATTAAAAGAAATTACAGAATAAAAAGAAGTCATACAAATTTGATTTTAATATCAAACTTGTATGACTTTTTTAAATGTATTTTTCTACTCTATTCGTAACAAAACTAAAAACCAAAGCTTTTAACATATCCCCAGGTAAAAACACTATCATACCAGTGAATAATAATTTCCACAAGTCGAATTGTTTATTAGATAATTTGAAAAATATTCCCATGTATATCACACCAAAAGCGTAAATTATAAGTGATGACACCATGAACATAATAAAAAGGTTTAATTGTGACAGGTTGCGGTCTTTGAATTTTACATAAAAAGTTTGTGCCAAAAATCCTATTACATAACCAAAACTCGGTGAAAATATTGCCTGCATTCCACCTTTTCCTCCCGCAAAAACAGGAAGACCAATAAGACCTATTACAATATACAATAAAACCGACATATTTGCGTATTTTTTGCTTAAATAATATCCAGATGATATTGCGAACAAACTTTGTAAGGAAATAGGAACTGGAAATAATGGGATTATAATATAAGATCCAATTACTATGAGTGCACTAAACAAAGCGATTTTTATGAGCTCTTTTGTATCTATACTTTTACTCATCTTGTTTTTCTCTCATATCTTGTCTGTAATTTGCCATTACTTCGTGGAAAATTTCTGCTGATGTTGGGGGAGTATAACTTAAAGCATTCGCTCCAGCATTGATCGTATCGATAACATTTTGCTCATTATCACCGCCTGTTGCAATTATTGGAAATTCATATCCAACTTTTTTTCTGATTTCTTCAACTAAAAATGCAGTTTTCTTTCCACCGGATACATTTAAAATATCTGCACCAGAATTGATTTTTCCTTCGATATCATCATATGCAGATACTATTGTAGCGACTATAGGTATGTCTAAAACTTTTTTCATCTGAACAATAGTCTCATTTTTCATTGGGGCATTTACGATTACTCCGTAAGCTCCTAACATCTCTGCTTGTAATGCCATATTTACACTTCTAATTCCAGATGTAATTCCGCCACCTACTCCGGCAAAAACTGGAAGACTTGAAGACATTATAATAGCATTTGTGATTGATAATGTTGGTGTGAAAGGATATACTGCCATTATGGCGTGGCCATTTGTATTATTTATTATTGCAATGTCTGTTGTGAAGACAAGAGTTTTTATTCTTTTTCCTAAAACTGTTATGCCAGATGCTTTGTACATTGATTCTGGAATATGTACCATTCTGTGTCTCAAATTAGATTTTACTTCTGGTATAAATTTCTTTTCCATAAGATGCCTCCTTAAAATGAATTTCATATTTATATTATAATAGATAAAACCATTATGGCAAATCAAAAAAAGTAAAAAATATTTTGGAAATTTGTTGTAAATGTTAAAAGATTATGGTAATATATATAGGTAAATCCTTGCTCCGGATAGGGGCCAAATAGACCACAAGGAGGTGTCATATGAATAAATATGAATTAGTGCTAATCTTTAAGCCAGAATTATCAGAAGAAGACAGAAATACTGTATTCTCAAGAATTCAACAAGTAATTGACGAAAATGGTAAACTTGAAGAAGTTCACGATTGGGGAAAAAGAAAATTAGCTTATGAAATTAACTACATCAAAGAAGGATACTATTATATTGTAAACTTCGATTTAGATCCACAATTTGTTAAGGAAATCGAAAGAAGATGTAGATTATTCGACCAAATCATTAGATACATGGTTGTTAGAGTTGACGAACAATAATCGTAAGAGGAGGAAATGTTTTGAATAATGTTAGTTTGATGGGTAGATTGACAAGAGACCCTGAAGTGAGATATTCAGCGAATACTCAATTAGCTAACGCTAGATTTAGTGTTGCTGTAGATAGAAGATTATCTAAAGAAAAAAGAATGGAAGCTGAAAACAACAATCAACCAACTGCGGATTTTATCAATTGCGTTGCTTTTGGAAGGACTGCAGAAGTTATTGGACAATATTTCCATAAAGGAAATAGAATTGCGATTACAGGCCACATTCAAACGGGATCTTATGAAAACCAACAAGGACAAAGAATTTATACAACTGATGTAATTGTCGATCAATTTGATTTTGTTGAATCAAGTAATTCACAACCAAATTCAGGTAACTATCAAGGTTACAACAATAACCAATCATTCAACAATAATTCTTTCCAAAACAATAATTTCCAAAATTCAAACGATATTCATAAGAGTAATGACGATTTCGGAATGGGAGACAATGCAGTTCCGACTGATATTGACGAACTTCCATTCTAATAGTAGGAGGTTTTAAAGATATGCAAAGAAGATTTAGACCTAGAAAAAAGATAGATCCATTCCAAAAGGATAAAACAAAAGTTATTGATTATAAAGATGTAAATATGCTTAAAAACTATATCAGCGAAAGAGGTAAGATTTTACCAAGAAGAGTAACTGGATTAAACGCAAAACATCAAAGACAAATAACTGATGCTATCAAAAAAGCTAGACAAGTTGCACTATTACCATACAGTGCTGAATAAGACAAAATTAAGCTACCTTGATGGTAGCTTTTTTTACATATAAGGAGATATAAATGAGTTTAAAAATCGAAAAAACAACAACACCAAAACAAAAATACTCTGATAGTGAAGAATTGGGATTTGGAAAAATATTTACAGATCACATGTTAGTAATAGATTATGACAAAGAAAATGGTTGGCACGATGAAAGGATAATTCCATATCAAAATATTTGTCTTGATCCTTCTTCTATGGTCTTTCATTATGGACAAACTGTTTTTGAAGGGATGAAAGCTTATAAAAATGACGGCAAAGTATATTTGTTTAGACCATTAGAAAATTTAAAAAGATTAAATAAAAGCAATGATAGATTGTGTATTCCACAAATCGATGAAGAAAAAGTTTTGAAATATTTGTACAAATTTGTCGATTTGGAAAGAGATTGGATACCTGAAGAAGAAGGTTGCTCATTGTATATCAGACCTTTTATCATTGCAACTGATGCACAATTAGGAGTAAAGGTTAGTAATGAATACAAACTTATCATAATAGCTTCTCCAAGCGGATCTTATTATAAAAATGGTTTGAGCCCTGTTAGTATTTATGTAGAAAAAGATTATGTGAGAGCTGTAAGAGGCGGAATGGGAATGGCAAAAACTGGTGGAAATTATGCTGCTAGTATGAAAAGCCAAGATATTGCTCACGATAGGGGTTATTCACAAGTTTTATGGCTAGACGGTGTGGAAAGAAAATACATCGAAGAAGTAGGTGCGATGAATATATTCTTTGTGCTAAAAGACAAAGTTATAACGCCAATGATTAACGGAAGTATTTTGGAAGGAATAACTAGAAAATCTGTTATCGAATTACTAAGATACGAAGGTATGGAAGTTTCAGAAGAAAGAATTTCTATTGACGATATCAAAGATTATTACAAAAATGGAGAGCTTCTAGAAATATTTGGAACCGGAACTGCAGCTGTTATCAGTCCAGTTGGAAAGCTATTGTATGATGAATATGAAATGATTATTAACGATGGTCAAATCGGAAAAACTAGCCTTCACGTTTATGAAACATTAACTAATTTACAATTTGGAAAGATTGAAGATAACTTTAATTGGAGAGTTGAGATTTAAACGATAAAAGTCATTTTCCGAATAATTTTATCTTGTATTTATGGTATAATGAATACGATAAGTAATATTTGTCAGAGGAGTTAAAATGAATAAATACAGAAACATAGTATTGGGGATTTTAGATGCTATAATCATTAATATATCGTATATTGTAGGTTTACTTTTAAGATTTGACGGACAAGTACCGCCAAGGTATATGAGTTACTATTTTAAATATGCAGCCGTAGTTACAATAATACAAATTTTGATACTTTTTATTTTCAAAATGTACAAGGTAATGTGGAGGTATGCAACATTTGAAGACTACTTAAAAGCTGGTGTGTACACTGCTATTGCAAGTGTTGGTTCTTCATTGTTTTTGATTTTGGTAAAATCAACTCTTCCAAGATCAAGCTTTTTGATTGCCCTTGTTTTTGAAGTTGTATTGATTTTAATAGTTCGTATGATTGCAAGAACTAAAACTGATAAAAAATCAGCTGTTGAACAAACTATCGCAGGTCAAGTTAATTCAATGGTAATAGGAGCAGGTGCTGCGGGAGTTTTGGTTGTACGTGAAATGTTAAATCACCCTGAAATGAAATCCAAACCTGTGTGTATAATCGACGATGACAATACAAAAATAAACAAAAGTATTTCGTCGGTTCCGGTTGTAGGTGACACAAGTGATATTGTTAAAAAGGCACATGAGTACAACGTTGAAGAAATTGTTTTAGCGATACCAACTATAGATTCAGAACGAAAGAAACAAATTCTTAATGAATGCGAAAAACTTAATGCAAAAGTTAAA
Organism: Finegoldia magna; assembly: GCF_018371055.1. GTDB lineage: Bacteria > Bacillota > Clostridia > Tissierellales > Peptoniphilaceae > Finegoldia > Finegoldia magna_I. Next base: position 6,167 of record NZ_JAGYZD010000077.1, read on the forward strand.
ATAATGCCTGGCTATTATGAATTTATAGATTCCAAGGTTGATTTGAAAGATTTAAGAGATGTTCAAATCGAAGACTTGCTTGGACGTGACCAAGTAGTATTGGACAAAGAAATTCTTAATGAATTTTTGAACGATAAAGTCGTAATGGTAACTGGCGCAGGTGGATCAATAGGTAGTGAGCTTTGTAGACAAATATTAAAATATAAACCAAAAAAATTGGTGATGATTGATATCTATGAAAACACTACTTATGATATACAAAATGAAATTTTGAGAAATGATCCTGATGCACCAATTGATGTTATTATAGAATCTATAAGAAACTTCGATAGAATGAATGCGATTTTTGGAATTCACAAACCAGATGTTGTGTTCCACGCTGCAGCTCACAAACACGTTCCTTTGATGGAACATTCACCACAAGCAGCTGTTTTGAACAATGTATTTGGAACGAAAAATATAATAGATTGTTGCGATATTCATAACGTCAAGAAATTCGTATTAATATCTACAGATAAGGCGGTTAATCCGACATCTGTAATGGGTTGCACAAAGAGAATTTGTGAGCTATTAGTACAATCTAAAAATCAAATTTCTAAAACAGAGTATGTAGCAGTTCGATTTGGAAATGTGCTTGGATCAAATGGTTCAGTAATTCCACTATTCAAAAAGCAAATTCAAGAAGGTGGACCAGTTACTGTTACCCACAAGGATATCATTAGATATTTCATGACAATTCCTGAAGCTTGTCAACTTGTTATGCAAGCTGGAGCAATGGCAGAAGGTGGAGAAATATTTGT
>NZ_JAGYZD010000384.1 GCF_018371055.1 Finegoldia magna
GTCAATTCCCATTTCCACCAACGCCTTGTAAGCGCCAATCTGATAGCAGCCCCTCGCTCCGCCGCCTTCCAATACTAAACCTCTCATAAAACCCCCCTTCTTAATATAATTATATCATCAACCAACATCACAATGTGTGATATAATTTTTCGTGAAAGGAATACACATGTACACACTACTACTCACATCTGCGATACTTCTAATAATCGCAGCCACAGACAACTTCATAAGTATGTTCACAGCAACAAGCATCGTTTTGTTCGCAATTAGTGCCATCGGACTAATATTTGCGCCACGTTCAAATATAATCTTGAACATAATCATAGCGATCAACCTAATCACAGATTTATTTATCCTTGCGATAATATCATACAGACTCTACCAAAAAGCAAAAGTCAAAGCCAACATCGCGCTTGACTTATCGGCAAGTTTATTATACATCGCAATGATAGCAATAAACCTGTTCAAAATATTTGACCTTTACAAATACATAATAGGAATGAATTTGTATCTGAGCTTAATTGTACTGTCACACCTGCTTGGAAATCTCATAATCAAATACAAAAAAATCGCCACAGATTTTGACTACATCGTAGTCCTCGGAGGATCCATGAAAGGAATCGAACTCTCTGAGCTAATCAAACAAAGAATGCTCACATCATTTACCTACTACAGAACCAACAAAAGCATAATGATATTTTCCGGTGGCAAATCCAACGGAGACATCGAAGAATCCGTAGCCATGAAAAACTTCGCCGTCCAAAACAACATCCAGGATACAGATATTTTATTGGAAAAACTTGCCATGAACACAATGCAAAACATAGAATACGTAAAAACACTCATACAACAGCAAGATGCAGAGTGCGACACAAAAAAAGTCTGCGTCATCACCAATAACTTCCACGCATTCAGAACCAAACTCATCTGCAACAAAATGAAAGTCAATTGGACAGTAATACCCGCAGAATCTAACCTCAACTCCAAAATCAACACCTACCTAATAGAATTATTAGCCGCA
>NZ_JAGYZD010000078.1 GCF_018371055.1 Finegoldia magna
TATTGACTCTTTACTCTACCTTCTATTTTCAAACTATCAATTCCTGCTGCGATTAATTTATCTAAGTGTTCAATCATACACAAATCTTTTGAATTGAAAATAAAAGTTCCTTTTTCATCTTCTTCGATCGGAAAATATTCTCCGGGTCTTTTTTCTTCAACTAGTCTGTACTTCCATCTACAAGCTTGTGCACAGTCCCCTCTGTTAGCATCTCTTCCTGTCATATAGTTACTCAATAAACATCTTCCTGAATAAGACATACACATAGCTCCATGTACAAAACATTCTAATTCAGAACCAGGAATGTTTTTCTTGATGTCTTGAATTTCTTTCAAAGATAATTCACGAGCTAACACAATTCTTTTGATTCCTTGATCCATCCAATATTTTACTGTCCTAAAATTTGTCACAGATGCTTGTGTTGACATGTGAACTTCAATATCTTGATTAATACTTCTAATAATAGAATAAATTCCGGGATCAGAAACAATCAAAGCATCTACATTTATATCGATCAGGCTTTGAATATATTCTTCAATTCCTTCCAAATCATCATTGTGGGCTAATATATTCATTGTTATATATATTTTCTTGCCCCTGCTATGAGCGTATTCCACTGCTTCTTTCATATCATCTAATGTGAAATTCTTAGATGCAGTTCTCAAACCATAGTCAGGACCTGCCATATACACTGCATCTGCGCCATAATCAATGGCTGTTTTTAATTTATCTAAATCACCTGCTGGTGCTAATAATTCAACTTTTTTCATTTAATCTCCTCAAAAATAGTCGGAAATCATAGACTCCCGACTAATGCTATTTTAATTTAGTTATGCTCATTCCATCATCAATTGGAATTATAGTTGTATCATATTTTGAACTATCAGAAATAATTTCCAAAAATTCTCTTAATCTCTTAACGATTGTTATCTTTCTATGTCTATGCTCATAAAATTCTTTCTCGCATACCATCCCTCTGAACAAAACATTGTCGCATACAATAACAGAATTCTTGTTAGATAATCGGACTGCTTCTTCAAAATATTTTATATATTGTCCTTTGGCAGCATCGATAAATATCAAATCAAATTTTGTATTCATATTTTTCATAACTTCATATCCGTCGCCAAATATCAATTCAATATCGTCATATCCGTACTTTTTGAAGTTTTCTCTGGCAAAATTTGCATTTTTTTCATAATTTTCGACTGTAGTAATCTTTGCATCAGGACATGTTTTTTTCATGATAATCGAGCTGTAACCAATAGCTGTGCCTATTTCTAAAATAGATTTGGGTTGTTCGATCAGCAAAATCATCTTTAATAATTGTCTAACTTCTGCTTCAACTATTGGGATATGATTATTCTTAGCAAATTCTTCTAGCTCTAAAATAGTTTCATCGTCACTTTTTGATAATTGTCTTAAATAATCTTGTAGTTGTTCATTTACAATACTATTCATCTTCTAATTTAATGCCACCTTCTAATGCATCATAAACATCTTTCAAAATCATAGAAAATCTTGCATCCGCTTGTAAATAAGCTGCTATTTCGTGATTTGTCATGATAATATTTTGTAAGTTTTGAAGTTTTTGTACATCTTCAGGATCTTCTTTTCCTGTTTGTTGAATTTTTAATTGATATTCAAACAAATGTTTTTTAAAATCATCTATCATATTTTTGTTAGTTTCATTCTTTTTATAAACTTCTTTGTGAAGTTTTTTTAGTTCTTGAAACTCTGTTGAATTATTCAGCATTTGTGCCAATTCTTCAGCTTTTTTCTTATATTCCATATTATACCTCCATTATTACTGGCAATATCATTGGATTTCTCTTAATTTCTTGATATAAGAATTTCTTTAATGTTTCTCTTATATTGTGTTTAAGTGTAGACCAATCGTAAATATTTTTTGTATAACATTCATCTAAAACTTTTTGTACGACAGATTTGCAATCTTCCATTAAATCATTATTTTCTTTTACATATACAAATCCTCTTGAAATGATGTCAGGACCAGCTATAACTTCTTTGTTTCTGGCATCTAAAGTAATTACGACAACTATTAGACCATCTTCTGACAAGTGTCTTCTGTCTCGTAATACAACATTTCCAACATCACCAACTCCAAGCCCATCCACTAAAATATTACTTGCAAATTTAGTGTCTACAAGGTTAATACTTTTTCTAGTAAATTCTATTGTATTACCATTATCAGCGATTACTATATCTTTTTCTTTCATTCCAAGATCAAGCGCTAAGTTCGCATGACACTTCAGATGTCTCATCTCACCGTGAAGTGGAACGAAAAATTTAGGTCTAACTAATGAATGCATTAATTTCAATTCTTCTTGACAAGCGTGTCCACTTACATGCACATCTGCCAACGAAGAATAAATAACTTTAACTCCCATTTCCATTAATTTATTGATAACTGAGCTAACTTGGTTATCATTTCCTGGAATTGGTGTCGCAGATAAAATAACTGTATCTGTAGGATCTAAGTGAACTTTTCTATGAGTTCCATTAGCCATTCTTGTCATTGCACTCATCGGTTCTCCTTGAGAACCTGTTGTTAGAAGAACTATTTCGTTTGGTCTGTATCTGTTGATATCATTAATATCAATAATAGTTTTTTCATTGACTTTAATGTATCCCAATTCTCGTGCAACATTAACAGTGTTAATCATTGATCTACCTGAAAGCGCAACTCTCTTATTGAAATGTTCAGCTGCTGAAATAACTTGTTGAATTCTGTGAACATTTGATGCAAAAGTAGCTACAATTATTCTAGCAGGCGCATCATCAAATAAATTTATAAATGTTTTTCCAACACTTTTTTCGCTTAAAGTATAGCCTTGTCTTTCAACATTTGTACTGTCCGCAAAAAGTGCAAGTACACCCTTGTTTCCTATAGCTGCTATTCTACCAAAATCCATTCTATTGTTATCAATTGGAGTGTAGTCAATTTTAAAATCACCGGTAAAGAACAAAACTCCCACAGGAGTTGTTATTGATAAACTTGCAGCATCCGGAATTGAGTGACATACTTTTACAAATTCTACGCTAAATGCCCCAAGTTTTATTGATTTTTTGTAGTCAACTGTATGAAGTGACTTCAAGCTTAACTTGTGCTCCAATATTTTATTTTCTAAAAGTCCCATTGTAAGTTTTGTACCATACACAGGAACATCTAGTTTTTTTAATACATAAGGAATTGCCCCGATATGATCTTCGTGTCCGTGAGTAATTACAATGCCTCTTATCTTTTCCTTATTTTTTTCTAGATAAGAAATATCTGGGATTACTATATCAACTCCCAACATTTCTTCATCTGGAAATGTCATTCCACAATCCACAACAATAATATCATCTTTGTATTCAATTACTGTCATGTTCTTTCCTATTTCGTTAAGTCCTCCTAGTGGAATAACTTTTAATTTATCAATATTCTTTTTTGCCATTTATTTCTCCTCATTTTTCATTTTTTCTTGGCAATCAGAACATATTCCATAAAACTTTAAATCGTGATTTTGGATATCGAAGTTGTAATCCTTGCTGATTTGCTTTTCGATATCTTCCAATAAATCGTATTTTACTTCGTCAACTTTACCACAATTTGTGCATATTATATGGTGGTGGTGATGGTCTTCATCCTCATCAACCAATTCATATCTATATCTTTTATCATCAAAATCTAACTTGTAAACCAAGTTAAGTTCTTCAAAAATTAATAAAGTTCTATAAACCGTAGCTATACCAATTTCCGGATCTTTTTTGCTTACTATTTCGTTCAATTCTTCCGGAGATAAGTGTGAATCCATATTTTCTAACAATGCTTCAAAAATTACTTCTCTTTGCTTAGTAACTTTGTATCCGGCATTGATTAGCCTAGTTTTCAATGTTTCTATGTTCATTATTGCTCCTTTTGTGAATTCATTAAATCTTCGTATATTTCGATAGCATCGTTTAATTCTTGCTCGTTTTCTAATCCAATAAATTCAACTTGTTCATCATTTTCAATATATTTCAAAATAACATTCTCACCATTTGATACATCTTCTAATACGCAATAATTATCATCGTCCATACCAAATGTATTGATTATTTTAAATTCTTTTTCATTGTTTTTTTCATCGTATAATTTTATAGTTTCCATAATTATCTTCCCATATCCAAATAAGTTTGCAGAATATAAGTAGCTGCAACACTATCAATTACATCTTTCCTTTTTTTTCTTGATACATTTTGTTCTATCAATACTCTTGTAGCACTGACAGTTGTTAGTCTCTCGTCAACATATTCAATGTCCAAATCAGTGTGTTTTCTTAGTTCTTTTACAAATGTTTTAACTTTTTTAGCTTGAGGGCCAATAGTATTATTCATGTTTTTAGGTAGACCTACTATAATTTTACTGACTTCTTTTTCTTTGATTATATCATTTATGATTTCTATGTCTTCAATCTTACTTTTTCTCTTGATAGTCATCAAAGATTGGGCAGTCAATAAAAATGGATCACTTATCGCGACACCAATAGTTCTATCTCCCACATCAAGTCCAATATATCTTTCCATAATTACTTACATATTTTGAGAGCTGTTACAAGTAACAGCTCTACATTATCCTCTATTTATCTATTTCGTTCAAATAAACTTCTAACATTTCTCCCAATAAATCATCTCGATCTATTTGTCTAATCAAATTTCTCGCATTATTAAAGCTTGTAATGTAAGTAGGATCTCCTGATAATATATATCCAATAATTTGATTTTTAGGATCATACCCTTTTTCTTCTAAAGCTAGGTAAACTTTCTTCAAAGTTTCCTTTATTGATTTCTGTTCAAGTTTTGATGCTTCAAATCTAACCGTATGGTTTAAATCCTTACCTTCCATTTTTTGCCTCCTTTAAGCATTAATTTTTGATTTTACTGTTTCAATTCCCTTTTGTAGTGCTTCATCAACTTTGGAACTATCTTTTGCACCAGCTTGTGCAAAATCTTTACGTCCTCCGCCATTACCACCGCATACTTTGGCAACTTCTCTAACAATATCTCCGGCAAATACACCTTTCTTAACTGCTGAGTCCGTAACTAAAGTTATAAATGATACTTTTGATTCATCCGAATTAGCTAGTATTACAACCCCATCTTCTAATTTTGATTTAATATTTTCTCCAAAATCTCTAAAAGAATTATTGTCCAAACCACTTAACGCAAATACACAAACTTTTGTGCCATCAACGTCTACAGCGTCTTCAATGACTGAATCAATATTTGAAGATAAATCCTTATTTGTAATATCTTTAAGTTTTTTCTTCAATTCTTTAATTTCTTCAGTGTTCATTTCAATTCTTCTGGTGATTTCATCTTCATTTGATGCCTTTAATGAATGCTTAACAGTATCAATCAAACTATCTCTGTCTTTTAAATACTTGTAAACTGCACGACCAGTAATTGCTTCAATTCTTCTAACACCTGCAGCTACACTTGATTCAGAAAGTATTTTTAACATTTGAATGTCACTTGTTGTCTTAACGTGAGTTCCTCCACATAATTCTTTGGAATAATCTCCCATTTGAACAACCCTTACAACATCTTGATACTTATCTTCGAAAAGACCTCTAGCTCCAATTGATTGAGATTGTTCTAATGACATTTCATCAATTTTTACAGGAATACCTAGAGCTATTTTTTCATTGACAATTTGTTCAACTTTTTCTAATTGTTCTTTGGTAACTGCTTCAAAATGCGTTATATCAAATCTTAATCTTTCTCCATCAACATAAGAACCAGCTTGATTTACGTGATCTCCTACAACATCCTTTAATGCTTGATGCAATAAGTGTGTTGCAGAGTGATTTTTCATAATATCTCTTCTATTAAGTTCATCTACTTCGATCGTAACTTTATCTCCTACATTTAAGCTTCCTTCGATAACTTTTACGTAGTGTAAGAATACTTTCTTGCCAGTTTTCTTAGTGTCGTACACTTCAGCTTTGAAATTATCATTGTAGATAATTCCCTTGTCTCCTACTTGACCTCCGCCTTCTCCATAGAAAGTTGTACAATCTAATACTATTATACCCATTTGTCCGGCGTTTAAATTATTTTCATCTTCTCCGTAGATTTCGATAACTTCACTTTCATCTTTCAAAGAATCATATCCGTCAAATTTTGTTTCAGGAAGTCCTTCGCCATATTTTTTGTCGGATGACCAACCCATATTGGATTCATTTCTTGATCCTCTGGCTCTTTCTTTTTGTTCTTCCATTAATTTTTTGAATTCATCTTCATCTACAGTTTTATTGACTTCACCAACCAATTCCTTAGTTAAATCTATAGGGAATCCATAAGTGTCATATAACTTAAATGCATTTTCTCCACTAAACACATCTGATTCAGTTTCTTTTAGCATATAATCCAAAATACTCAAACCTAAATCCAAAGTTTCTTGGAATTTCTTTTCTTCAGCATTAGCTATTTTTACAATTCTATCTCTTTCTTCTTTTAATTCAGGATATCCAGATTCATAAACTTTAATGCAAGAATCTATAACTTTTTCTATAAAACTGTCGTCTATTCCCAATAATTTTCCGTGTCTACAAGCTCTTCTTATAAGTCTTCTTAGTACATATCCTCTTTGCTCATTACTTGGAATTACACCATCATAAATCAAAAATGTCATAGCACGTACGTGGTCAGCAATAATTCTGATTGACACATCATTTTGATGATTTTCTTTGTATTTTACGCCTGAAATTTCTTCAATAGTTTTGATTATATCTTTTACAAGTCCAATTTCAAAAATATTATCAGCATTTTCCAAAACCATTGTAATTCTTTCAAGACCCATACCAGTATCTATGTTTGGATGAGCAATTCTTTCGTATTTTCCATCTGCTGTTTTGTTAAATTGTGTGAATACCAAATTCCATACTTCCAAGAAT
>NZ_JAGYZD010000385.1 GCF_018371055.1 Finegoldia magna
TTGCTTGAAGTTTTTGGATAACCACAAGATGAAAACTGTGGATATTACAGGTGGAGAACCAACAACACATCCAGAAATCGTGTGGTTTATGAAGGAATGTTTGAAAAGAGCGGACGAACTTATTATTAGAACGAATGCCACAGATATAGAAAAAAACAAGGAATTAATGGATTTATTTGACAAAGAAAAAATCAAAATCGTAGTATCTCTTCCTTGCTACACACAAGATAACGTAGATAGCCAAAGAGGTGATGGCGTGTACGACAAGGTCATCGCCAATTTGAAGAGACTTAACGAAATGGGATACGGTACTGAAAAAGAATTGGACTTGGTTTACAATCCACTTGGTGGATTCTTACCACCAGAACAATCTAATCTTCAATTAGATTACGAACGTGAATTGAAAAAGAAAAATGTTGTGTTTAATAATTTGTTCACTATTACAAATATGCCTATTGGATATTTCAAAGATTTCTTAATAGAAAGAGGCGAATACGAAGATTACATGAAATTGTTGGAAGATAATTACAATGAAGAAACTTGTGAAAATATAATGTGTAGATTCCAAATTTCTGTGGATAGTTTGGGAAATCTTCACGATTGTGACTTCCACTTAGCAGAAAAAGTCCTAATGAAAGATTACAAAAACATCAAAGATTTGATAGATGTGGATGATTTGTCAAGAGAAATCGTGTGGAAAGATTACTGCTACGGTTGTACTGCAGGAAGTGGATCAAGTTGTGGAGGTGCATTGGATGAGTAAATTAACTAACGAAGAAATTTGGCAACAATTTACAGAAGGAATAGATTGTGCGCAAGTAGTTTTGAGATATTTCGCAGATGATTTGGGAGTGGATAAGGAACTTATTACAAAAATTGCATCACCATTTACAGGTGGAATGTATAAAGGAATGACTTGTGGAGCAGTAACTGGTGCCTACATGGTTTTAGGAATCAAATACGGACATTCAAAGCCGAATGAAGGCGAAAAGAAAGTTGAATTAGTAAAAAAAATG
>NZ_JAGYZD010000079.1 GCF_018371055.1 Finegoldia magna
AATTCTCTGATCGTATTGTGTTGTCAAATCATCAAGGTCGATATTTGTCGAAATTATCGTAGTTTTTTGGTTTTGAATTCTGTAATTTAACAGATCAAATAGTAAGCTGATGTTGGTTTCTGTGGAATTTTCCGTTCCCAAATCATCAATCATAAGCACATCGCAGTTGTAGATGATATCTTCAACTTCTGGTTGTGGTTTTTCGTTGAAATTCTGATATCTTATCGAAAAAAGTTGCTTCAACAATTGCATTGCAGACAAATATATCACAGAATATCCATTTTCAATGATTTCTTTCGCCATGCACGATAACAAATATGTTTTACCAGTTCCAACTTGTCCGTACAATAACAGCGACTTCGCATTTTTCGTGTAATTTTTGGAGTAATATTTCAAATTCTCGCTGATTGCTTCCATGTTTTCACGTTGAGACATTCCTTGTGAGCTGTCTTTTTTCGTGTCAAACACGTTGATGTCAAATCTATCGAAGTTTTGTTGTTTCATTTGCTCGTTAAGGGAGCTTTTCTCACGTGCAATGTTGACCATAATAGTCTTCTTGCAAGAACACATTTTGCCGTTATAAACTCCAGTATCCTCACACTTGTCGCAGTGATGCTTCAATTCCAAATAATCGTTTGGATATCCACTTAGTATGAGCATTTTGTGCATTTTTTCTTCAATGGATTTGATTTCATCTTCCAAGTTTTTTAATTCTTCCTTGTCGCCACCGATGCTTTTTTTCAAATATTCGTATCCAAGCTCATTTCTATGTTGGATCAAATCCTGGTATTCTGGAACATTTCGAAAAACTTCCTCAAATCTCATATCCAATTCTTTTTTGGATTGATTTCTGTAATCTTCCAATATTCTGTTGGCTTCTTTTGCGTAGCTCATTATTATTTATCCTTTTGCTCTTTTGATTTCTTGATAAAATCGTTCAAAAATTTTGAGTTAATATTTGTAGCCTTGTTTTCAATATCGTTAGTCTTCGGTCTGTAGTAGGTTCTCTTCTTCGTTTTTCTTTGTTGCTTTTTGTTGTTTTCTTCTTGCCATTGTTCCAACGTCATGATACCGTCAAGCTTCCAATTTCTGAGAACTTGTAAAACGTAATTGGTGTTGTTTTTCGTGTTCGGATTAGTTGTGCAATAATGAAAAGCCGTCACCACCAACTCTGGTGTTTGGTGATAAGTGGAAATGTGTTCCAAAATTCTTTCCATTTCTGATTTTGATAATTCCATATCTCTGATGTCTTCGATATCTCTGAACATTTCTTTGATTTCTTGGCTGTTTTGTGGAATGTAAGTCTTCTGAGATTCGTCTGGTTCAGGATTTGTAATTCCAAGATACAATTGTCTCAAACTCAAAAAAACCGTGTGGTTAGTTTGCGTTTGTGCGTCAGTGTATCGTTTGATAATTCCCTCATCCAACCAATAATTCCAACACTCAGATACTTCACTTTCAGTCAAATCCAACGCCTTTGCGATTTTTTCGTCTGAAATATCCACATTTGCAGAAGTATCCTTGGCAAGCTTGTAGGCATACAAATACACTTTTAGTTGATTTCCTGTGGCCACTTGAAGATATTGATTCAAAAATATATTCTCAATAGGTGTTTCGCCCAAATCTATTTTAAATTTTTCTACACTATATTTCATAAAATCACCTCTTATTATCAATCGCCATCGTGGTGTTCTTCGAAAAAATTGTCCCGTCTTTTACTATGAAAAACTCATCAAATTCTTCATCGTGCGTGTCCAATCTTTGATTTTCGAACACTTCTTCGTAACTACAAAACTTCCTGAATCCACATTTTTCGTAACATTTTATCGCTCTTTTGTTGAAATTATTCACATTTAAGAAAATCCTGTCCAGCCCGTAAACTGTAAATCCCATATTAATCAAAGCTTTTATGGATTCTTCGCCGTATGATTTGTCCATTTCATTTGGATCCAAAACAATACCCAAAAACGCCGTTTTGGTGAACTTGTCATATTGTTTCAGCCCCACATATCCCACCAATTTTCGGGATTTATCCCTAATCGCAAAATATTTTTGCGTTTTCATTTCTCTTTTTTGGCGATACCACATTTTTATTTCAAAATCGTCCAAATCGGACAAGTTGTAATCGATAAGTCGTTCGTCTGTGTGTTTTCCCCATTGTTCGATTTCAAATGCATCGTTCAATGTCAAACCTTCCAGCGTTAACCTCTCAGTAGTTATCATTTGTCAAACGCTCCTACATCGGGCATTTGCTTGTCCAAATCCATAAACTTCGTGTGTTCCTTGTCGAATAAAGTATCCACAGTTCCTGTTGGACCGTTTCTGTGTTTTGCGACGATAATTTCCGCGATGTTTGGCTTGTCTGTTTCTGGATCGTAATAATCATCACGATACAACATCAACACAACATCCGCATCTTGTTCGATTGCCCCAGATTCACGAAGGTCACTCATGACTGGTCTGTGGTTCGGTCTTTGATCAGGCGCACGTGACAATTGGCTCAATGCAAGAATCGGACAATTTAATTCTTTTGCCAAGCCTTTGAGTCCTCTTGAAATCGTGGAGATTTCTTGTTGTCTGTTCTCGTTTTTGGAATTTGTCGTCATAAGTTGCAAATAATCTATAATAACCAAATCCAATTCGCCACGCGCTTTTAATTTTCTGCATTTGGAACGTAACTCGTTAAGTGAAATCGACGAGGTATCATCGACAAACATATTGCTTTCTGCTAATAGCTGTGCCGCTTGTCCAAGATTTGTCCACTCAGTAACTCTACCAGACACAAGTTCCGACAAATTAATGTTACTAAGAGCAGACAATAATCTCTGAGTCAATTGCATCTTACTCATTTCAAGAGAAAAAATTGCAACGTGGTGTTTGACACTCGCCTTGTATGCAATATTTAGTGCAAGTGATGTTTTTCCCATCGCAGGACGCGCTGCAAGTAAAATCAAATCCGAGTTTTGAAGCCCCGAAAGTTGTCTATCCAAATCAATCAAACCAGTCGTAACACCAGTTAATTGTCCTTGGCTCATACTCATTTCGCCAATCTTTGCAAGAGTTGGCTCCAACATTTCTTGGATTTTAACCAAATCTTGGTGATTTCTATTCTGACTGATTTTGAAAATATTACTTTCAGCGTATTCCAAAACCTCTCCAACGGAATTATTGGCAATGGACATATCAATCACATCTTGTGATACACGCATCAAGTTTCTGATAATCGCCTTGCTTTTGACAATTTCTGAGTAGTATTTTACATTTACAGCACTTCCCACAGCTTCTGAAATGCTTATAAGCTCATCAATTCCACCGATAATTTCGTACATATTATTGGATTTTAATTGGTCTTCCAACGTAATGTAATCCACAGGCTTTTTCTCGTCAATTACTTGCAAAATCGCCTTGTAGATTTCTTGGTATTTCGTAGAATAAAAATCCACCGGCTCCACAATTTCTGCCGCATCATCCACAGCTCTCTCGTCAATTATCATCGCGCCGATTATGCTTCTTTCAGCTTCCAAATCGCACGGCATAATATTTTGTTGATTCTCCATTACCTCACCGCCTTTCTTTCGTGTATTTTAAAATTATTCCTTGTCTACAATTACTTCCAAATTAGCGTTAATATCTGGATATACTTTTACCACAACATTAAATGTTCCCAAAGATTTGATGTTGTCTTTCATTTCGATTTTTTTCTTGTCAACATCCAAACCGTGTTGATCCTTCAATGCTTTTTCTATATCCATAGAAGTGATTGAACCGAAAAGTCTGTCTCCTTCACCTGTTTTGGCGATAATCTTAACTTTAGTGTTTTCGATTTTTTCTTTTAATTCATTAGCGTTTTTTATGTTTTCTCTTTCAATCGCTCTTAATTCTGCTTGTTTTTCTTCCCAAATTTTGATATTTTCTTTTGTTGCTTGTACTGCTAATTTATTTGGTAGTAGGAAATTTCTCGCAAAACCAGTCTTTGCATTAACCATTTCGCCAGCTTTTCCTAACTTATCTACATCACTAGTCAATATAACTTTCATCCGTATCCTCCTTGATATATTCATCAATTGCTTGTTTTATCTTTTCTTCTGCTTCATCCATGCTGCAATCAAGTTGCGCACCTGCACTTGTAAGATGACCGCCGCCACCGACTTTTTCCAAAATCAATTGCACGGAAATTTTACCCAAACTTCTCGCACTAACATGGATTTTATCTTTTAATTTCGCCAACACAAACGAAGCTTCCACTCCCAAAATGTTGAGCAAATCATCTGCTGATTGTGCAGCAACCAAAATGGATTCGTCAACTTCTTCTTCCAATCTTCCGATGGCGATGTTGTTTCTATACATTTTCGATGAAGCAATAACATCTGATTTGAGCTTGATAGTTCTCTCATCGTCTTTGAAAAGTTGTTTAACCCTGACACTGTCTGCGCCTTGTCTTTTCAAAATAGATGCCGCTTCAAAAGTTCTAACACCTGTTTGATAGAAGAAATTCTTCGTATCCACAGTAATTCCTGCAAGTAATGCCTCTGCTACAATCTTTGGTATCTCGAGTTTTTCTGTCATGTAGAACAAAACTTCCGTCACCATTTCAGATGCGCTAGATGCGTAAGGTTCCAAATAAGTCAACGAAGTATCCTTGATATAATCGGAACTTCTTCTGTGGTGATCGATAACCACGATATTTTTCGTAATATCCATGATTTCTTGGCACTCAACAGAATTTCTCCTGTGATTGTCGCAAATAATCACCAAACTATTGCTGTTGCAATTTTCCTTTGCAAATGCATTCTTCACAAAATATTTCTTGTAATCTGGTTTTTCTTCCAAAACCGCATTATAAATATTTTCGATTTGAGGGCCAACCTCATTCAAAACAATGTAACATTCCTTGCTATTAATCTTGCACGCTTCCAACATTCCCAAACAAGACCCAATTGAATCCATGTCTGGATTTTTGTGTCCCATGATAAACACATTCGAGCTTTGTTCGATAAGCTTCTTCAACGCGTGAGACACAACCCTCGCCTTAACCTTGTTACGTTTTTCGACAGCCTTGTTCTTGCCGCCGAAATATTTAAGCTCTCCAGTGTCAACCACCGCTTGATCTCCGCCACGGCCAAGTGCAACATCAAGGCATGACCTTGATTTGTCGTGAATTTCGTAAGGATTATCTCCAACAATCGAAGCCCCAATACTCAAAGTAACAGGAACATTATTCGTGTTTTTAATATCCTTAATCATATCCAACACCGAGAATTTTTGTTGCATAATATTTTCAAGCTCGTGCTTCTCAACGACCATCACGAATTTGTCCGATTCGTACTTTCTAATATACGCATTGTGTTCTCTCGCAAAATCTTGCAAAATCTTGTCAACTTCCGAGAACACCCTCGTTCTTTCTTCTTCCTTGATGCTGTTACGAGCCTCGTCGTAATTGTCGATGAAAATATCGACAAGTCCCAGCCTTTTTTCATCCAAAAGCGTCACAACATCCATGAAAGCAGTATTGTCGATACCGTAAAGCAACGTCAAATCCTTGTTTTCACTATCTTTTATAGTAACAGGATAAAATCTGTAATATTTTCCGTCAACTTGCGTTTCGTAATAATCCAAATTATTCTCATCATCATTTACAGTTTTCAAATCGAGAATATTTTCAATTTCATTGTTGAAAATCTCAACCTCATCGTCACACAAATCCTTAAAATACGTATTAAACCAACTGATTTTATTCTTATCATTGAGAATCAAAAGTGGAAAAGGAACCTTGAATACAGCATTTTTCGTAATATCTGTAAACTCGTTGTTAAGATTAATAATCTTGTCCTCAACCTTTTGGTTCTTTTTGTTGATGTATGTGTATTGATTCATAATCATAAAAGCCGAAGCGATAAAAGCCAACGTTCCTATGATATTTTGAAAATAAAACAAAATCGCAGAAAGTATCACCAACAAAACTGCTTGTACAATCAAATGTTTCAGTGAATATTTAAGCTCTTGCATTGTTTTCCTTCTTTCTCAAATCCTTGAAGCTGTTCACAGCTCCCAAGACTGCCAAAATATAAATAAATGGTTGAATTGCAACTGAAACTAGCACAGTCAACACCTTGAAAGGCTTCGACAATGATTTCAAATACGAAAACATCAGTGCAATTCCGCCCAATAAGTACGTATAAATACCGAATATCGACAAATTATACAACAAATAATTTCCCAAATCTCTATTCACAAAATAAGTTACTCCAGAAATCAACACCAAGCCCACAACTACACTTGTGAATATCTTGTCTATTCTGAAATCGTGAAACTTGTGCTCTTTTGATTTTTGTGGAATGTAAACATTCAACACGCTTGTGTAAAAAGCAACAATTCCCATAATCGCATACACAGCTCTTACAATAAGCTTAGTTGATTGTTCAAACATAGTTTTTACAGACATCATCAATTCATCATCCATCTTCACAGAACTCAAAACCTTCATGAAATCATTCAACTTGTGGCTAATCACATCTGCAATCGACATGCCCGCATTAAATTTCAAAAGCAAATTCGTCAACAAAACAAAAACACAAATTCCAACGAAACTAATCGTTATAGCCTGTGTGTCAGAAAATCCTGAACTTAGCAAATTCAAAATCGAATAGAACACCAAAATTATGTACAATCCGACAGGAATCGCAATCAAAGGAGTCGACACAACCAAACTCAACACAAAAAATATCCCGAAAGATATCAGAGCCAATCTGTTATCTTTTTCCAATCCTAACTTAATAAAATAAGAAGGCAACACAATAAATCCAAATGGAAATAAAAATAAGCTCACAACATAAATCATCAGAGCTTTTAATGAAATTTTCATTAAAGATTTATAATCAATCGTATTAATAATCCCACCTCC
>NZ_JAGYZD010000386.1 GCF_018371055.1 Finegoldia magna
AATAGTTACAGAATTCATATTTTCTAGATAACTCTTAGTTGATTGTGTCAAATTTTCATTGTCAGTCAAAATAATAGGCGCCTTGTAATTTTTCGCAACGCTTACCGCTGACAAACTATCTGCAAAAACTTTTGAATTTGCCAATATAGCATTTTCATTATTTTCAAATGAACGTCTTGCTATAGCCAATGCTGTTTGATATCTGTCTTTTCCTGCAATTCTTTCTCCGGTAAAACCGTTCAACGGAAGTTGGTTAACCCCACCAATTGCTATTTCTTTCAAATCAGATTTTGGGTAAGAATTACCATCGCTAAGTACCATCAATGCTTTGTGATCTGCCATGAAACTAGTTGCACTAAGAGCATCAGGGAAATTTTTGCCGCTCGCAATCAATAAATATTCTGCATCGACAAATTCTTTTGTTTTTTCCATAACCTTCACAGAAGTTTCGTATCTGTTGTTTCCTTTAAGCCTTTCAATGTTAATATCATTAACAGCAGATTTTACAGATTCTTCGATATTTGAACCCAACGCATTTTCCCCGCCAACAATATACATATTCTTAGGCTTTAAATTTGCGATTTCTTCTTTCACCCTTAAATCCATATTTTCATCTGACAAAATAAGCGGCGCATTCAAAGCTGCTGCAAGTTGACCTGCTGACAAAGCATCCGCAAAGTTGAATCCACTTGCAAGTACAACATTGTCTGATTCATTGAACATCGCTTTTGAAATTTCAATAGAAGTTCCAATCCTATCTTTTCCAGCAATTCTCGTAACACTTTCAACATTTGCGCTAGACACGCCCGCTGGAATCATAAAAGAAATAACCAAAGCGGCTAGTGTAAGTTTTTTCAAATTTTTAATCAACATTTTCTCCTCCATTAATTTAATATACTACTATGATACCACAATAACTAATAAATTTATAAAAAATTTTATTATCAAATACTACCTAATTAGCATATTTCCCACAAACATAACTATTGGAAACGCTAATACTAACAAAAA
>NZ_JAGYZD010000080.1 GCF_018371055.1 Finegoldia magna
GAGTTGACCGCGATATAATGCAAAAAATTAGAGATATATGGCAAAGATCGTACGATTAAAAAAACTGGTTTGTACAAACCAGTTTTTTTATCCCTTGAATATTTCCAAGCCAAACATATCACACATATCGTTTAATCCTTGTAGGATTTCTTCACGGCTGTAGTTTGATTTTTGAAGTTTTTCATCGGAAAGACCTTTTAATTTGTCGTAAAATCTTGTAGCGATTGTAGCATACATTAGATTATTAGTTTCTAGCTTTTCGAACAAAATATTTTCTGCATCGTTTATTCTATCTTCTTCGATTAGATTTTCCAACAATCTTTCAAATTCAAATGAATCTTTTTGGTATTCTTCATTCTCGTTTAATTTTCTACTCGTTTCCATATCAGTAAATAATTTTTGCAAAAATTCACTGACTACGTTGATTTGTTTTAATAGCCAATCGTTTGATTCTATCATGTTATCACTCTTTCTAAATTTCTCTACTTATATTATACTAAATTTCTCAGTTTTGATATACTATTAATAGAATAAGATTATCGGAGAAAATTATGATAGTAAAATTAAAAAGAAATCCTAACGAAAAGGAAGTAAAAAAATTAATAGATTTTTTAAACGAACAAAACGTCAGAATTGACGAGACTGTTGGCGATAGATACACGATTATTTCGTTGATAGGAGATACTTCAAGTATTGATGAGAAGTTAATATCGCGTTTTGATATCGTGGACAAGGTTATTAGAATTGAAGAACCTTTCAGCAAGGCGAACAAAAAATACCATCCACAACCTAAAATTGTAGATGTTGATGGTGTAAAAATAGGTGACGGAAATTTCTGCGTGATGGCAGGTCCTTGCTCTGTTGAAAGTGAAGAACAAATTATTACGATTGCTAAAAGTGTGAAGAAGAATGGAGCAAATATCCTTAGAGGTGGAGCTTTTAAGCCTAGGTCATCACCTTATGCATTTCAAGGATTGGGAAAAAAGGGAATCGATTTGTTAATCCAAGCAAAAAAAGAAACTGGACTTCCAATTATTACTGAAATAATGGATTTGTCAGATTTGGATTATTTCAACGATGTCGATATGTTGCAAGTTGGAGCGAGAAATATGCAAAATTATTCCTTGCTTAAAGAGTTGGGACATTCAGACAAACCAATATTATTAAAAAGAGGTTTGAGTGCGACTTACAAGGAATGGATAATGAGTGCGGAGTACATTATGACTGGTGGAAACGAGAATGTAGTATTGTGTGAAAGGGGAATTCGAACTTTCGAAAATTACACTAGAAATACTTTGGATATTTCCGCTATTTCTGTAATGAAGGAATTGTCACAACTTCCAATAATAATGGATCCATCACACGCAAGTGGAAAATACACTTTGATTGAACCGCTATCACTTGCTTCGACTGCTGCAGGTTGCGACGGACTTATGATTGAAGTGCACAACGATCCAGAAAATGCTCTAAGCGATGGGCCACAATCTGTCACTTGCGAAAGATTTAGAACTATAATGAGAAAAGTAAGGAAATTGAGACAATGTATTCAGTAATAAATGTCGAAAATTACGATCTGATAGTTGGGCTTGATGCGTTGAATCAATCGCGTGATTATTTGAAAAATTTCATAAAATCAAAGGCGATTATTATTACTGATGAAAATGTAGACAAATATCACCATAAAACATTGGATATTTTATTAGATGAGTTGGAGATTGAGCACGAATTTTACGTTATAAAACCTGGGGAATCTTCTAAAAGTTTATCAGAGTACGAAAAAATAATGACATACATGAGCATGTCTTATCACAGAAATGACACTGTCATTGCTTTTGGTGGAGGTGTCGTTGGAGATTTGGCTGGGTTTGTCGCTGCGACTTTTATGCGCGGAATAGATTTTATTCAAATTCCTACGACTGTTTTGTCGATGGTAGATTCATCAGTGGGATCCAAAACTGGGATTGATTTACCAACTGGGAAAAATTTGATAGGAGCGTTCAAAGATCCAAAGCTTTGCATTATTGATCCACTCTTATTGAAAACTTTAGACGATTACGTGTTTGAAGATGGTTTCGGTGAAATTATCAAATACGCGATTTGTTTTGATGAAGAATTATTCGACAAGATAAGTTCCAAAAGATACACCAAACAAAGCAATTTATCGGAAATTGTGGAGATTTGTGTGAGCATCAAAAAAAACATAGTGCTCCAAGATAAATTGGAACAAAATTTGAGAAAATTATTAAATTACGGGCATACATTGGGACACGCTGTCGAAAAATTGTCCGATTATAACGTTATGCACGGACACGCCGTAGCTTATGGAATGAAGTGCATGGCGAAAAAATACAGCAAAGATTATGACAGAATATTGGAAGTTCTGAAAATGTATAATTTGGATGGAAATTACGATTATTCTGTGGAAGATGTGTATGAAGTTAGCCTTCGCGATAAGAAAAACACAAAAGATATGATTAGTTTGATAGTTTCCGAAGAAATTGGAGAATGTACGGTTTTGAGTATGAACAAATCGGATTACAAAAAGGTTTTGAGTGATATTTATGAAAATTAAAACGGACAAATTACAAGGAACGGTGGACGCTATATCTTCCAAATCATTTGCACATAGATTTTTGATTTTGGCAAGTGTCGCAGATACTGATACAACTATTATCATCAATGAATTCTCAAACGATATAATGACAACTATTGATTGCTTGAGAAATTTGGGAGTAGAAATCGAAATAAATGGAAATGAAGTTACAGTTCATCCTTCGTTTTTCCAAAAAGATGTGTCTGATATTAATGTAAATGATTCGGGTTCAACGTTGAGATTTCTGTTACCATTGGTGAGTTTCTTATCTCAAAAGACAAACATCAAATGTAGTGGGAGGCTACAAGATAGACCGATAAAAGAATTGATAGATCAATTGAAATTATCGGGGCTCACTTTCAGTGAAGATAAACTTCCTTTTACAGTTGATGGAACTTTTCACAAAATTGATTTCGAATTTCCAGGCAATGTATCCAGCCAATACATCTCTGCAATTATGATGATTGCACCACTTATCGGTGGCTGTGAAATCAAATTGACATCACAACTTGAATCTACGGGATATATTAAAATCACACAAGAATGTTTGAAATTATTTGGAGTGGAGTCTGAGATTTTGCCTGATAAAGTCATAGTAAAACCTGGTGCATTAAAATCACCAGGGGAAATTATCGTAGAGGGAGATTGGTCGAACGCAGCGTTTTTCTTGTGTGCAAATGAGTTGGGTGCAGATATAAACGTTAAGAACTTAAACATGGACTCAGTTCAAGCAGACAGAAAAATAGTCGAATTATTAGAAAAAATCGATAACAACGAAGATTACTGCGAAATCGATATATCACAAACGCCAGATTTATATGTAATTTTGGCAGTGGTTTTGTCTCAAAAATGCTACAAATCGGTGCTAAAAAACGCTAAAAGATTGAGGTTAAAAGAATCGGATAGAATTCAATCAACTTACGATATGCTACAATCATTCGGTGTAAACTGCAAAATAGACGGAGATGATTTAATAATTTATAAATCAGAAATGAAACCTGCTGTTATAAATTCTTGTGATGATCACAGAATTGTAATGGCTGCAGCAATAGCATCTATAATTACGAAAGAAGTTGAAATCAAAGATTGGCAAGCCGTGAAGAAATCTTATCCATCATTTTTTAGTGAAATAGAAAGGCTGGATAGCGATGTCATCTATAGGTAAATTAGTTAAGTTAACCGTGTGGGGAGAATCGCACGGCACAATGATTGGTGGCGTGATTGATGGAATTGATCCAGGAATCAAAATTGACCACGAAAGATTGAGAGCACACATGAAAAGAAGATCTCCCGGCAAATCCAACACGACACTAAGAAAAGAATCAGATGAAGTTGAGTTCGTATCGGGGATTATGAACGACATAACAACAGGTGCTCCATTAACTTATATTATAAAAAACTCAGACCATCACTCAAAAGATTATTCAAATATTTACAACACTCCAAGACCATCGCATGCAGACTATCCTGCAACTGTTAGATACAATGATTTCAACGATATCAATGGTAGTGGACATTTTTCTGGAAGATTAACAGCAGTCATTAACGTGGCGGGATTTATCGCCCAAGAAATATTGAAACAACAAGACATCTATGTGTTCAGCCACTTGTATTCACTGGGAGATATTGTAGATGAAAGATTTGATGATTTAAACTTTACAGACTACAGTTATTTGAGAGAAAGAAAAATCGAAGTAATAAACGATGAAATTATAGATAAAATAGACGATAAAATAGAAGAGTTGAGAGATAGAAAAGATTCCATTGGCTCAAGTGTCGAAACTGTTGTGTATAATTTGAGAGCAGGAGTTGGAGATACGCTTTTTGATTCGATTGAATCTAGGTTGTCACAAAGTTATTTTGGAATTGGTGCAGTAAAATCGGTTGAGTTTGGTTTGGGCAAATCATTCGACAACTCAAATGCATCTGTTGTGAATGACTGCTATTATATAGAGAACGAACAAATCAAAACCAAAACAAATTACAACGGTGGAATATTGGGAGGAATTTCGACGGGAATGCCGATAATTTCCTTGGTTACATTCAAACCACCTGCATCGATTGGAATAACACAAGATACGGTTGATTTGAGAAGTAGAACGAACACTACGTTGACTGTTGAAGGAAGACACGACCCAAGCATTGGAATCAGAGCCGTAAGCGTGATGGAGTCAATCACAGCTTTTGTGATTTACGATTTGTTAAAGGAGTACGGATGGAAAAATTTAGAAAAGAAATAGATAAAATTGATTCGGAAATTGCAAAGTTATTAGAAAAAAGATTTGAGATTTGTTCTGAAATTGGCGATTTTAAATCAAAAAATAATATTGAAACAGAAGACAAATCAAGAGAAAAGGAAATTATTGAAAAAATAGAACGAACAGATTTAAAATACCGTGACAATATAAAAGAAGTTGAATCCAAAATTTTATTAGAATCGAAAAAAATTCAGGATAATTTGAAATGAAATACGGATTATTGGGAAAATCTTTAAAACACAGTTATTCAAAAGAAATTCACGAACTATTGGGATACTACAAGTACGAATATTTTGAAGAAGATGATTTGGATAAATTTCTCGCAAGAAAAGACATCAATGGAATCAATGTAACTATTCCGTACAAGGAAGACGTCATAAAATATTTGGACGAAATGAGCGAAGATGCGAAGAAAATCGGATGCGCAAACACGATTAAATTCGCGGACACGATTAAAGGATACAACACCGATATCGACGGAATGGAGTACATGATTTCTAGAATTATCGATTTGAAAGGAAAAGAAGTCGTGATTTTGGGAGATGGAGCGACTAGCAAAACAGCAGTAGAATGTGCGAAAAGACTTCAAGCAAGGACTATTAAAGTTATTTCACGAAAAGGTGAGCATAAGTTTGAAGATGTAGATTATTACAAAAACTGCGACGTTTTAATTAACGCAACTCCAGTGGGAATGTATCCGAATAATCTAAAATCTGTTATAAGAATCGGAAAAATCAAACCAAAAGCTGTGTTCGATGTGATTTATAATCCAAACAAAACTTCTTTGTTAATGGATTGCGATAGACTTAGAATTCCAAACGACAATGGTTTGCGAATGCTGGTGTACCAAGCTGTCAAAGCGTGTGAGATTTTCACTTCGAAGAAAATAGACGATGATGTTGTAGAAGAAATCGTGCAGAAAATTAGAACGAAAAATATGAATATTGCACTAGTTGGAATGCCAGGGAGTGGGAAAAGTACGGTCGCAAAAATCATCGCAAAAAATACCGACAAGAAACTTGTGGATATCGACAAAATCATCACACAAAGATATGGAAGTATTAACGATATATTTGCAGTACAAGGCGAAAAATATTTCAGAAAAATAGAGTCTGAAGTCTTGGAGGAATTTTCCAAAGAAAAGAACTTGGTTATCGCAACTGGTGGAGGGGCTGTAACTGTGAAAAAGAATTTTTATTATCTTCACCAAAATTCAGTTGTGTATTGGATTGACAGACCGAATAGTAAATTATCCAGAAAAAACAGACCAATTTATAAAACAAATACAATGCGTGAGATTAGACAGAACAGAAATTATTTGTATCGAAGATTCAGCGATAAATATTTCAACAATTACAACGCAAAAACAACTGCCAAATTAATCGTGGAGGATTTCAATGAAACTATTTATTATTAATGGACCCAATTTAAATATGCTTGGCATAAGAGAGCCTGAAATTTATGGTAAGCTGACATTACAAGCCATTGAATCCAAGATGAAATTATACTGCGCAAAAAATCAAATTGACGTAGAGTTTTATCAATCAAATCACGAGGGAGAAATCGTGGATATTATTCAAAGTGCTTACAAAAAAGCAGATGGAATAATCATCAATCCTGCAGCATACACGCATACTTCTGTTGCTATTTTGGATGCATTGAAAGCTGTAAATGTAGACACCGTTGAGGTGCATCTATCAGATGTAGATGAAAGAGAGGATTTCAGAAAACTTTCTTATGTATCACTTTTTGCAAAAAAAGTTATCAAAGGAAAAGGAGCAGATGGATATATCGAGGCTATCGATTTTTTCTTAAATAGAATATAATATAGGTATGAAAAATCAAGGAGGAGCAATGGACGAATTACAAAAACGTGGTTTATTTAATGAACACGGAGATATTGAATTATCAAAGAGAAAAATAATTAATGGCAATACTACTAATTTGAACGAT
>NZ_JAGYZD010000081.1 GCF_018371055.1 Finegoldia magna
TTACTATGGTTGTAAACATAGGCAGATGATAAGAGGTCATAAGTGTACTTTCCGTAAGCAAATTAGAGAAGAATTGTTAGATGATGCTGTTGCAGAGGTGATTGTAAAGATAGTAAGTAATCCGAAATTTGCTTCTATGATGCAAGAAAAAATCAACATGAAGGTGGATACCTCTGAAATAGAAAAAGAAATAGATAATTACCAAAAGGAATTGAGGAAGAGTCATTCTACAAAGTTTAAGCTAATTGAGGAAATAGATAATTTAGATGTTGAAGATAAGCATTATAAGAGAAGAAAACAGGATTTAGACGATAGACTTTATCGCATGTATGACAAAATAGATGAATTAGAATCATCACTAATTGATGCGAAAGCAAAGAAACAGACTATTGAAGCTGAAAAACTCACAGGAGATAACATATATAAGGTTCTGATCTATTTTGATAAACTCTATAAAGTCATGAATGATGTAGAGCGTAGGCAGTTAATTACAGCTTTGATTTCTGAAATTCAAGTTTATGAAGAAAAACAACCTAACGGACAATGGCTAAAATCAATTACTTTCAAGCTCCCAATTATAGACGACGACTTGAATATAAGTTTGGACAATGATAAACAAGTTGAGACGATAGTGCTGATACAAAAGATGTAAATTTAGAAATCCTGCATTTCAAGCAGTTTTATAATCATTTTATCTTTGATAAAGATGAAGAAGTATATGTCAAAAAGACTCAAAAAAACTACATGGACGTAAGAGTAGTTTTGAGACTAGTATGAGGAAACACAAAAAATAATATAAACTCATTTTGTACTTTCTACAAGAGTAGCGTAAAAAGCTGCTCTTCTTTTATTGAAGGGAGTAAGGATTCGTTACATATGTTATATAAAATGTAAAAACATTTAATAATGATAATGTATTGACAAAGCACGAACTTTGATATACAATAAGGTCAAAGGAGATGAGGATATGGCTACAACAAATTTGAATATAAGAACAGATAAAGAAATAAAAGAAGCAGCAGAAAAAATCTACTCCAGTTTAGGTTTAAATATGACCACTGCAATTAACATGTTTTTAAGGGCAAGTATTAGAGAGAGTGGCATTCCTTTCGATTTAAAACTTGATGTTCCAAATGATGAAACTATAAAAGCGATTGAAGAAGGAAGAATGATAGCTAAAGATACGAAAGTGAAATCCTATGATAATATGGATGACTTGAGGAAAGCCCTTGAAGTATAAAATAAAGTTCTATTATTAGCAGGTCTTGAGGTAACAAAATAAGGTAAAATGATCGAAGTGGTGCAGGCGAAAACTCTTGATGAAGTCGATAGAAGAGTAAATAGTTTGCAACGGCAATTTTATAATAGAGCAATACACAGTGAGGTTCAAAAATATTGCATCAAAGATTATTTGCAAAAAGATTATTATGATGCTGTCTTTGAAGCTGCTAAGGGACTGGCACAAAGAGTACGAGATATTACTGGATTAACCACAGATGGTGGTACATTGTTTCAGACTGCTTTTTCTAAAAATGATCCTTATTTGTTTTTTAATAGTATGAAGACGGACAGTGAGATAAGTGAATTTATTTGACTGAAAGAATTAATGGAGGCAATTTTCCATCTAGTAAGAAATCCAGTAGCACATACGCCTAAGATTAATTGGAAGGTTGATGAAGACAAGGCACTTGATATTTTAACTTTGATTTCTTTTGCACATAAGTATTTAGATGAGTGTCATAAAATGCCGGGAAAAATATGAGGAGGAAGTACATGGAATTTTATTATAGTGATAGCATAGAAGCACTAAAAACATTTTATTTATCTATGCGAAAAATCAATGTGCAAATTGGTACGTTTGAATATACATATAACGGAATAGTATCAGATGTGATTTTTGACACAAGAGATTCTGAACTTTGGAAATTGGTTTTTATAAAAAGAGGTCATGGTGATATGTTATCCATTCCAATAAAGAAAGGATATCGTTTTACCATAGAAGGAAATGAGAAATACAAAGAATTTGCAGATTATTTCGATATTGGAAGAGGTAAAGGACAATTTAGCATAAAGGATTTTGTGATTCATTTAAATAATAAAATCCCGTTCGAATATAGCTTATCAGATAATGTGCGAAGAACAATTTTGAAATATGATAGAATAGATACTGATAGCGATGGAATATTTCCGATTGGAATTAAAAATTGGGAGGTTGTTCATGCAAAGAACCCAATGCTACCAAAAGATAAATACCATAGGACAAACAAGAACTTATTAAAAACAAGACAGTTATATCCAGCAATATATTCAGCGACAAAGGATACGGATATTACCATTATATATGGAACAATGCCTGGGCAAAAAACAGGAAAAATGAAAAAGTGTAAATTTGATTAAAACATTCTTTTGCTTGTTTGAATAGATATGTTCCCATGTACAGAAAAATTCCTGTGGATATGTTTCCACTTAGAGGCAAAGGCAGAAATGTGGCTTTGACATACTTACTGTCATATCGAGCCACGTTGAGAGTGTAGTATTGATGTCAAGAAAATAAGAACATAGGATATTTCTACTTTATTTAGAAATTTGGAGGAAATAATGATAAAGAAAATTGGAGTTGTGAGCTTATCAAGTGGTGTTTTGGGAGAAAGTTTTGTTGAGCATGAAATAAAAATAGGAATAGACAGATTAAATAAGCTAGGAGTCGAAATAGAGTTTTTACCTAATTCTTTGAAAGGCATTGATTTTTTAAAGAATCATCCGGAAGCTAGGGCAGATGATTTGCTGCTTGCTTTTGAAGATGACACTATTGATATGATTTTATGTGCTATTGGTGGAGAAGATACCTATAGATTAGCTCCTTATTTATTTGAAAGAGATAGATTAAAAAATATTGTTAAACAAAAACTTTTTTTAGGCTTTTCTGACTCAACAATGAATCACTTTATGCTAAATAAGCTTGGCATAAGAACATTTTATGGTCAGGCTTTCTTGCCCGATGTGTGCGAACTATCTGCTAATATGTTAGCTTATACAGAAAAATACTTTTTGGAACTTATAAAAACAGGAAAAATAAATGAGATACATCCTAGTGAAGTTTGGTATGAGGCAAGGGAAGATTTTGGCGATAAAGCTATTGGAGTAGAAATGAAAAGTCATCCTAATACCGGTTTTGAGCTTTTAAGAGGAAATCCTATATTTAGTGGAAAAATTTTAGGCGGATGCATAGAAACAATATATGATATGTTCGATAATTCTAGATTTAACGATACAGTAGAAATTTGTAGCAAATATAATTTATTTCCAACCCTTGAGGAATGGGAGAATAAGATTTTACTAATAGAATCAAGCGAAGAAAAATCAAAACCAGATTTATATTGGAAAATGATACGTGCTCTAAAAGACTACGGATTATTTGATGTATTAGCAGGAGTATTAGTAGGAAAACCTCAAAATGAAATCTATTACGAGGAGTATAAATCTATTTTATTAGAAGAAATCACTAATAAAGATTTACCTATTGTCTATAATATAAATATTGGACACTCAACTCCAAGATGTATAATTCCTTTTGGGGTAGAAGCAGAAGTAAATGTAAGTAAACAAATGATCTCCTTTAGTTATTAAACAAAATTGAGCTGAGCTATGAGTTGTTTTTCTTTACTTTCGAATGACGTAATATATTACAAGATATTTACTGATTGAGCTATTACCCATACGAGATTTTTGAAAAACATTGAAAATTATTCATACTGATCACTCAAGCCAAGAATCTTCAAGAGATGCTATTAAAGGACATCGATTTGTAAGAAAACGACCTCTGAGAGTGAGGTATTGATGTCTAGTATAGATGAGTAGGAATGTTCTTAATGGCTGAAAATCAATCAGTTTATGATGATAGAGGATTGATTGTTTTTTAATATGGGTATAGATATAAAGACAAGTTAAAATAGTAAATTTTATTAAAGGAGAAGTCGAAATGTTAATAGACCCATCATCTTTTAAAAGATTAGAAGACTCACTTATAGAGCAAGGTAAAATTGAGAAGTTTGAAAAAGAATCCGGTAAGATATTGGGGAGGGTAATGATTACCATAGGGAGTATTCCCGATGATATAAAAGAAGATGTTTTAAGAGACAATGAAGAAGATGATTTAATAATTTTCAATTGTTCTTTTGATTTTTACAATTCAACTTTAGGAATAGCGCTTTATAAGAAAGATTTGAAATTAGCATCGAGAATTTGGATAACAGAACAAGAAGAGGGAGCGGAAAAACCATCGCAAGATTGGATTGAATTTTTTATTAGATTATTAGTTGAATATGTAATAGAAAGTAATGATGGTTTTGGATACCCAATTTATGCATTTGTAAATAATGACTCAGAAATGGTAATAGTTCCGGAATAATAAATAATTTTAGCATCTACAAAAGTAGGTGCTTTTCTTATACTTAAATTTAGAAGGTGCTTCGATTGGCAAGATTCGACGGCTGAATCAATTGTGTTGTTGTCAAGGTAATGTGATTGCTATAAAATAGTATATAAGTTAAGAGGTGAAACTATGATAATAGATAGTTTTGATAAAGACACAGAGCCACTTATCAGTCTAAAAGACTTTTATGGAGAAAAGAAAAATATTGCAGAAAAATGTTTGATAATATATTCAAAAAGCATAATAGAATATTTGCTTGATAATTTTGAATGCGAAGAAATTGGAAATATAGGATCTGTAAATGGGTCAAGACCAGTATATAAAAGTAGATTTGAAGGTCAAGAATTTGTATTTTATCTTACTATGATGGGTTCGGCTCTTGCTTCAGGAGATTGTGTAGAAGTTAATTGGATTACAGGTGCAAATAAATTTATTATGTTTGGATCTTGTGGCAGTCTTGATAAAGAAAAAACTTTTGGAAAGTACATTATACCAACAGAGGCTTATAGAGGTGAAGGAGCATCTTATTATTATGCGGCGCCTTCTGATTATATTGCTATTAAAAACCATGATAAGCTTGAAGAATTTTTTATCAAGGAAAAAGCTCCCTACACTAAGGGAAATGTCTGGAATACAGATGTTATGCTTCGTGAGACACGCGGACTCGTTTCAAAGAGAAAGGCAGAAGGATGTATAGCAGTAGAAATGGAGCTTGCAGGTGTTCAAGCAGCTTGTGATTTTTATAGATTTGAACTTTATAACTTTCTTGAAGCAGGAGATATATTAGATGAGAGCTGTTATGAGGTCGAAGGACTCCATAATGCCAACCATGATCTTGGAAAATTGTATTTGGCATTAAAATTTTTAAAAGAAATATAAGATAAATTATAATGAGATTATAAGAGATTAAATGTATTGAGTATAAACTCATATACTAAAGAAAAATAAGCGACAACAATACAAACAAAAGAATAGTAGTATTTTTACATATTTTTCTACTAAACAAAATATTACCGCAGCATGATTTGTTGATAAAATGGTTTAAATATATCAAATTGATGTACTAAATATTAATATATAGTTAGAAGTTTTGTGAAAATGTCGTAGCATCAAGAAGTATAGAAGGATGATATAAATTTGAATTTATATTGAAAAAATAAACTATAAAAACGCAAGGAGACAAATATGGATATTATTCGACTACCTATTATAAATGGAATAACCCCAGATTTATTAAATGGAACAGAACGCTATGCTTACGGGTTAAGTGATTTTACAGATAGCTGGGAATTAAAAGATTGGCAAGAACATGGAGGTTATCAAGGTTCAGTACTTTATTTATATGATTTGCAAGAAAGCAAAGTTTATATCCCATTTAAGAAAAAGAAAAATGTTATTTATCAAATGCCATTATTTAGTGATGGTATGATTTATTTTTTACAAGTAGACTATGATGATAATAAGGTTAATCTATATCGAGTATCATCAAGTTTAGAACTAGAAAAGATAACAGATTTATCTATTGATGAAGTTAATCTTTACAACATTAGATTAATCGGAGAAGGTGTGCATATTACGAGTCAGGATGAAAGCTTTGTATGCTATTATCCCGAATCTTTTGAAATAAAATTAGAGGTAAATGAAAGTGTTCTTTGTATAGATGATGAAAAAATTTACATAAGTGTCTGGATTGAGGAAGGTATTGAAAATGATGAGATAACAAAAGACTGCACTTACTATGAAAAAATACGTGTTAAAGACAAGGCGGGAAATCTCATTTCAGAAGAAATAGGATCATTAACTCAATTCCCAGATGGTAAATGGAGAATATCGTAAAGCATAATATAGGAAAAGAACATAAGAAATTCCAGTTTGTCGAGGTAATACCTTTTAACGATAACCTTAAGCTATCGTTAAAAAGTTCATGGATATGTTCCTACATACGAACGTAGCTACTTGACATACTTAGTGTTCACTCGTTTCATGTTGAAGCCCTAACCCTACTTGTCAAGAAGCGAAGCTACACTGAAAAGTAGAGGCAGGTCCCATGCAAAGATTTCCCAAGAGAAGCGACCGAATAGGAAGCTTTGATTGGCAGAAATCGACTGCTGAAGCTGTAGCGTTAATATAAAAGATGTAAATTTAGAAATCCTGCATTTTAAGCAGTTTTATAAGCATTTTGTATTTGAAAAAGATAAAGAAGGATATGTAAAAAAGACTCAAAAAAACTATATGGACGTAAGAGTAGTTTTGTAACTGGTATGAGGAAACACAAAAAATATAATTAACTCATTTTGTACTTTCTACAAGAGTAGCTTAAAAGGCTGCTCTTTTTTTCTAAGAAGTGAGTGTA
>NZ_JAGYZD010000082.1 GCF_018371055.1 Finegoldia magna
ATCGCTCCTTTTAATATGTTTTGTTTGGTCACTTACATATTAACACAGCTGATTAGCTATGAGTTATTTTATGTTGCACTTGTTATGATAAATTATCTGCAAAAAAACACCAGAATTTTATTTCTGGCGTGTTCCATTTAACTTATCATGTATTTCATTTGTATGTGTGGAATTCCATCTTCTTCGAATGGCTCTGAGGTTTGAACGAACCCTAATTTTTCGTAAAATTTTTGGGCGTAGGTTTGTGCTTCTATGATTATGGAATCTGCGTGAAGTTTTTCTGTCGCAAATTCAATTGCTGTTTTCATTATTTGTGTTCCATTTCCTTTGCGTCTTTCGGTTGCTATTACTCGTCCGATGTGGAATGTATCATTTTGTTTGTACAATCTACAGTAAGCCAAGATAATTGAGTTGTCGTTTTGCAAGTATATGTGATGACTTATCAGATCGATGTCGTCTATTTCGTGGTAGGGGCATTGTTGTTCTACTACGAATACGTCGACTCTTAGTTTGTAGATGTGGAAGAGTTCTTTTGTTGTGAGTTTGTCGAATGGTTTGATGATTGTGTTCATGGTTTCTCCTAAAGGATAGCGATTATTGTTGTGTTGTTAGTTGTGGTTCTATTTGTGCGTCTTGTACGATTTTGTTGTGTGTTATTTCTGCAATTGTAATCAAGAATGTGATGATTAATGTCATTATTAGGAATGTAACATGTGGTGTGAATCGTACTGGTATTGTTTGCGGAAATTGTACAAGGTATCCGTAATTTGTATGCAATATTAGGTTGACTGTCATGATTGCTATGTTCATGATGCTTGTTGTCATGAGTGTGTGTTTTAGTTTAAGGGTGGATTTTCTTGCGGATAATATGCTAACACCACAAAATCCTAGAAGCAAATGGTTGGCGATGTATGTGAGGTTGGTTACGTGCGGCCACAGATATTTGGATGGATCTGGGAATGTAAATGCGATTATGCTACCGATTAGTCCCATCCATGCAAAATAGCGCATTAGTTTGTCGTCTTGTATGAGGTATGCTACCACCATCATGATGGCTGATATTCTGCAGTGAAATAGTGGCAATCCTTCTTTGATGAGAAGTGTGTGGTTTCCTGCGTACCATGCGAATAATATTATTTGTCCAAATAATCCCAAAAACAATGCTGGTTTGAGTAGTTTGGTTTTGTGTTTGAGTTTGTATGCCAAAAAAATTACTAGGACTAATGATAGTCTTAGTAATGTTATGTTGATATTGGTGTAGGCATCTTCGTTATATCTGAAAAATTCTGTCATTAATTTACTCCTCGTAGATTTACGACTTCACCTGTGTTACAGACTTTTCTTACTCTGCCATCTTTGATGACGTAGCAATTGCCGTAGATTTTGTTTTCTGTTGGTATGATGAAAGCTCCATCTTCTATGGCGTAGAATTTTCTTCCGTAGCTGTCAGGCAGTGTGACATCTTCCATGATTCGTTGGTGGTCGACTCGTTGATTTTTGACATCTGCGTAGTGTGGAAGTACTGATATGTCTACAATTCCTAGCCCTTTGAGAAATCTACGGTAGTGCGTGGATTTGACTTCGCCAAAGTTTTCGGGCTGAGAGTAGACTTCTAATGCTGAATTCATGCTTCCTGCGCTTATTCCTATCACAAGTCCGTCGTAGTTTTTGATATATTTTTGAAGATGAATGTGGTGGAAGAATTTGTTCTGTGTCGGAACGTGACCTCCAGCAAGAATTATGAGGTTGGATTGTGATATGAGCTGTTGTAATCTTCTTTTTTTAAAAGGATACAAAGTTGTCCAGTGTTTGACTGTGAATCCACTTTTTTTGAAGGCTCTCTTGTAGTGCGAGCTTATCGTGTGTGTTAGAAATGGTGCTTGTGGATCCGATAGAATGTACAGACAGTTGATGTCACCTACGTATTCTTGGATTTTGTCGACAAATCCATTTTGACTGTTAAGTTGTCTTTTGTCAGGGGACATGATGTCACTTGTAAGTATCACGTTCATTTCGTTCTCCTATATTTAGTGCAAATATATTTCGATTGGTATTGTTATTTTATTTTACCACAATATGCGTGTTTTGGGAGATGTAGGGGCGGAAATCGGAGATGTTTTAGATTGAAAAAATAGATATGAAAATTTTGCTGAATAAGTTAGCATTGAAATAAACCAAAAACATCGTAAATAAGCGAATCATTCGGAAAAAATTGGAATAAATTCTAGCGAAATGAAACGTTTAAAAATCGCACTGTCTGAGCGTCAACGAGTTTGCGATTTTAGTTTCATAAGCGTTGAATTTATCAATTTTTGTAGACAGATGAGCATATTACGAGTTTTTGTGTTCCCCCCCTTTTTATAGAATTGAAAAAAGTAGATTACATAAAAAGATTGCAGTGAAATAACAAAAAAAGATCGTAGCTAAATGAGTCATCTGGAGAAAATTGTGCAAAATTCAATCGAAAAATCCGTCAGAAATTTGACCGCGTAAGCGAAGCGTGCTTCAAATTTCAGGATTTTGAGATTTGAATTTTCCAATTTTTGGAAGCCAGACGAATGTGCTACGACTTTTCTTGTTTTATTGTCCCTGTCTTATGTATATGTCCTGCAAGAACGCGAAATAAAAAAGTAGATTACCATGTTTGCTATGTGCAAATACGGTTTTCTACTTTCTATACCTTAATCTACTGATTTTAATGCTTCAAGCATATCTACTTTTTTCAATTTGTGGTTGACTATTACTCCCAATGCGTAAAGTATCACGATAACCAAAATTATTGGTAAGATATATACCCACACTTCGATATTTGGGTTGAAGAATATTTCCGCTGGGGCAACTTTGTCGAGGATTACTTTGTGTAGGATTTTCCCGCCAAATATTCCCGCGATTATTCCAATAATTGACAAACAGATTGTTTCACGATAGATGTACATGGTTACTTCGTTGTTGAAGAATCCCAATACTTTTATCGTGGATAATTCTCTGATTCTTTCTGCTACGTTGATGTTTGTTAAGTTGTACAGGATTACAATCGCAAGTAACAGCGACATTATCGTCAACACTGTCATTACTTTCGTGAGCGAATTGGTCATTGTTTCAACTTGTATGATGATGTTGGTGTTTTGTGACACGGCTTTGATTCCGTTCGATGCCATGAATTTCGCTGTGACTTTTTCTACGTTCGTTTTTGATTTGTCCCTGAGAGCGATGAAGTAGCTGTTGTCGTCCACTTTTTCGCCAACTGATTTTCTGTAGTAGTCATCACTCATGAAGATAAAATGTCCTGCGTACATTT
The DNA here is from genome assembly GCF_018371055.1 of Finegoldia magna. Taxonomy (GTDB): domain Bacteria; phylum Bacillota; class Clostridia; order Tissierellales; family Peptoniphilaceae; genus Finegoldia; species Finegoldia magna_I. Next base: position 3,299 of record NZ_JAGYZD010000082.1, read on the forward strand.
TGGTAATTTGTGCGATATTGTATTTTCTATCTTGGTTTACGACTTTTAGCGTTATGGTGTCGCCTGCATTTACATTCATCAAATCGGCGAGCTTCTGCGATATAACTATGCCGTCATTCGTTATTTTGAGCATATCTTCGGAGTTTTTGTGTTCCAAATTGATGTACGGAGAAAATGTGTCCGTGTGTGTGACAAGCATCGTGATTGTTTGTTCGTCGTCAATTCCTTTGATGTTTTTCGTGATATTTTCAAAATGAACTGGAATGTAGCCTGTAATGTCGTCTGATTTTAATAATCGGTCGATTTTCTGTTGTTCTTTTTCTGTAACGAAATCCTTCTTCTCAACTACTGCATCGTATTGGATGATTGGTCCGTATTGTTTGGTTTGGATGCCGTTGATTGAGGATGAAATCCCAAGCCCTGCGAATAATAGCGCGACGGATCCTGCCACGCCGAATATCGTCATGAACATTCTTTGCTTGTATCTGAAGATGTTACGAGCTGTGACTTTTTGCGTGAAGGTCATCCTGCTCCACAACGGTGTGATTCTTTCCATGAAAATCTTGGAGCCTTTTGTCGGTGGTTTCGGTAGCAATAGTTGTGCCGCTGTTTCTCGTAGTTCTTTTACTGAGATGTAAACCGCTGGGAGTACGCTGCAAAGTATCGCGAAAAGCACCGATAAACCAAGTATTTTGAATGAAAAATAGTACTTGACTGGTGGTATGGTCATGTTTGCCAAAAGCGACGTGCACAAAATGTACGGAAGTGCGTACGTTCCAAGTAGCGTTCCCAAAATCGTGCCCAATCCTCCAGATATTAGCCCGTACAACACGAATTTCTTGATGACATCAGCATCATTATATCCCAACGCCTTCAAAATTCCTGCGTTGTTTCGTTCTTCTTGGACAAATCGCGTCATCGTTGTGACTGTTACAAGCGCTGCGACAAGATACAATACCACAGGGAACAAGTTGCTTACTTTCGTGATTCCCGATGATGTCGTTTCGACCATTTTGATTCCGTCGCCTCCTGGCATTGTCCTTCTTGTATATGTCGAATATTCTGGCAACGATAATCCGTCGATTTCGATTTGAGCGTCGTGAATTTTGGATTCTGCGTCTTGAATTTTGTCGTCGGCTTTTTTCTTTTCTGTTTCAAATTCTTTTTTCTTGTCGTCAAGTTCTTTTTGTGACGATGAGATTTTGTCAAATCCTTCTTGGATTTGTTTCTTCGATGAGTTCAGCTGTGCAATTCCGTTTTGGTATTTTGTTTTGGATGCGTTGAGCTGATTGCGTCCAGAGTTGTATTTCGCAACAGAATTTTGGTAGAGTTTCTTCTTTTCGTTAAGTTTAGTTTGTGACGAATCAAATTCATCAATTTTTTTCATTCCAGATTTGTATTGTTGAAGTCCCTGATTGTACTTCGCCAATCCTTGGTTGTACTGAGCTTCTGATTTTTGTATTACTTGAGTTTGTTCTGAAATTGAGCTTTCAGCTTGTTGAATTTCTGGAACATTTTCTGGATTTATTCCCTGCTTTTTTAGTTCTGCTTTCTTTTGTTCAAGGTTTTGCTTTGCTTGTTGTAGCTTTGCTTTTCCTTGTTGGATTTGTGCGTTTGATGAATCTAACTTTGCTTTCGTGGCATCAAGAGTCGATTTTGCTTGTGATAGCTTTGCCCTGTTTGCTTCGACTTCTTTTTTCTTCGAATCCAATTGCTTTTGTCCGTTGTCAAGCTGAATTTTCGCATCGTCCAATTGTTTCTTGGATGCTTGAAGACGGCTTTCTGCTGATTCGATTTGGCGTTTTGAATTCTTGATTAAGGATTCCTTGTCTGCAATTTGTTTTTTAGCTGATACTAGATTTGATTTTTCGTCGTCGATTTTCTTTTGTCCGTCGGATAACTTCTTCTCTGCATCCGCGATTTCTTTCTTGGCATCTTCGATTTTCTTCTTGGATTTTGCTATTTTGTCATTTGCCTTGGATTTGATTTCTTCGAGTCGCTGTTTGCCGTTGTCTTTCAAAACCTCGTCGAGTTGTTTCTGATGTTGGTCGACTTTTCTGGTGTATTCACTGTCTGTGAAGTTGAGCCCACGCACATCATGAAAGCGCGCACGTGCAACGGTGTAAACGTCTGTGTCGAAGTTGTCTGTTGTTACAACTCCGTAGCCTTCCAAGTTTCCAGATCCTGCAGAGGAATTTCCCAAGGCTGTCTTGGAGATGATTTCCGTAGAATTCACAAATCCCGTCACGGTGAAGTCTTCCTGTTTCAAAATCTTGCTGTCTTCGTCTTTTTCTTTGAATTTGATTTTATCTCCAATTTTGTATTTGGATTTGTATTGGTCAGTAAGTGCTATGTCTCCGATTTTTTGTGGGAAATTGCCGCTCACAAGCTCAAACTTGGATATATTTTTAGTATTAGAAAATATTCTAAACGATGTTGGAGTGTCACCTATCGTCGCATCGGAGAAATATCCGTACTCAACGTCTGCGATGTTTTTGATTTGGTCGATTTCCTTCGCATCATTTTCCGTGATTCCGTAATCGCTGATGACATTGACATCGGACAAATTGTAGTCTTCGTAGTATTTGTTCGCCGATTTATCGATGTCGGGGCCTGTGACTTTGAGAGCGACAAGTGTCATGGATCCAAGCATCATCAACAACATTATCGACAAAAATCGCCCCTTGGATTCTATAAACGATTTGAAAATCGTCTTGTTCAATGTTTTCTTCTTCATTTTAGTATTCCAACGTTTCTATGTTTTGTGGATTGGCATTCAATACTACATCGCGAATCTTCGCGTCGTGCATGTGAATAACCCTGTCTGCAATCGGAGCCAACGCTTGGTTGTGCGTAACGATAACGACAGTCGCGCCTTCTTTTCGAACCATATCTTGCAAGATTTTCAAAACTTGTTTGCCTGTGTGATAATCTAGCGCCCCAGTTGGTTCGTCGCACAATAATAGCTTAGGATTTTTCGCAACTGCACGTGCGATTGCAACACGTTGTTGCTCTCCTCCGGATAATTGTGCTGGGAAATTGTCGATTCTTTCTCCAAGACCAACTGATTTCAAAACTTCTGTTGCATCGAGCGCATCTTTTACGATTTCAGATGCCAGTTCGACGTTTTCTTTGGCGGTTAGATTTGGAACTAGATTATAGAATTGAAACACAAATCCTACGTCATTTCTTCTATAATTCGTCAGCTCCTTTTCGTTGAATGTGCTGATGTCCTTGCCATCTATGAGCACATTTCCCTCGTCGTTGGTGTCCATTCCACCGAGAATATTTAAAACGGTGGATTTGCCCGCCCCTGATGAGCCGAGAATGATCGCCAATTCTCCTTTTTCTATTTCAAACGATATGTCGTTGTTCGCAATTATTTCGGATTGTCCTGATTTGTAGCGTTTGTAGCTGTTTTTCATTTCAATA
>NZ_JAGYZD010000083.1 GCF_018371055.1 Finegoldia magna
TAATTTTTAGGCTTATTTAACGTGCCATAAATTTCAAGATAAATTATTTTTTATTTTCTCTTGACATTTGATAGCTGGTCTTCTTTATTTAAGTATTCTTGTACTATTTTCATCTTAAATTTTGTACTATATTTTGTCATGAAAAAACTGACCTCCTCTAAGTTGGTTTTGGGTCCAACTTTTTGGGGTCAGTTCAAAATCAAGAGCTTTTAAAAATGAGAGACGAAGGTATTAGCAGAAAAGATATTTCAGATGGATATTACACCTTTGGAGAACTTTACCATCACAGAATGGTTTTATTTTCTATAATTTTAAATCAAAATCCGAAGATTTCATGGAAAGCAAAAAAACACCATGATGGAACAATGTTTGGAAATGACAGTTTTATATGTGGAATAGAGACACCTGAAGTACAATATACTTATCATTATAACTTAGAATGTTGGGATAATTTTAAGGTAAAAGAATTGGAATATGCTCCAGAATATGATGGACATAAGCCTGAAGACATTATAAGACTATATAGTTTATTGAAATAATAATCGTGAGCTAATCGTGTTAAAACACAACATAAATATTGATATCTACACGAATTAATCGTGAGAAGATATAAGGGATTTCGCTTCTTTAGGAAGAGGACAAGACCTGGACACGTCTATAAACTGTCTTTTTTACATAGCCTAAAACTTGTTAATGACTTTAAAGTTTACATGAATTAAGTCTACCAAGTGAAAAGACCAAGTTTATGGAGCATTTTTTGGATGGTTTTTGAGTAGTTTTTGATATGTTGTTGTATATTGGAGTTGGATTTTATCTAGTAATGACAATCATCATTTCCAATATTATTATCGACAAATCAAAACTTAATATATCTTATCTCAAACTTTTTGGATGTAGTGACACTGAAATCACTAGCATTTACGTGAAAGCAATATTAGTAATTCTTGTAGTGTTGCAATTAATTATGATTTATTTGATTGATAAAGGAATTAAATTCATTATTCTAATCTCAATGTCGAAGTTTGACACTTATATAATTGCAGATATTCCCATTGCAACGTATTTGAAAGCTGTTTTGTACAGCACGATAATTTTCTCTATGATTCAAGTATTACAAAAAATAAAAATATCAAAACTAGACATGGTAAAAGAATTGAAAAATATAAATGGATAAACGAAACCCCAAAGTCTATGAAAAATTTGGGGTAATTTTTATGTCTATTAGAAATCATCCCTGAATTTAGGTGTTTTTCCATTTTCGTAAGGATTGTAGGTGTTGATATCACATTGAAATTCTTTTAGTTCAATAATTTTGTTTGAATCATTCCATAAAATAAGCGAAATTCCTTCAAAACTTGAAAAGTCACCGTTACTCATTTTACATTCAAAAATCCACTGAACAACTGATTGGTTTTCATGATGAAATATTTGTAAAATATCCCATTTTATAACCTTACCGCGAGTATTCCATTCATCAAACCATATCTTTATAGTTTTTTTATCTGAGTACCTTGGACCCCAACATTCTGTGTAGACAACATTATCAGCAAAAATGTTATCTATTCCAAAGTCTTTTTGTTCTAGCCACATTTTAAACCACAATTTTATAATTAATTCTCTATTATTCATCATAATCTACCTTAAATGATTTCTGTCATATATTAATGATACCATAAATCAAATAAATTACGGTAATTAAATCAAAAACATAATATCGTACAATGCAATATTACGATATTGTATATTACGATGTTGCATTAAAAATATCAATATAATAATGAGTTAAAAAGTTTTATAATAGTTTAGTAAATTTTTGAAACAAAAAAAGCGACAAGTTCGCCGCTTATAATTTGTATTCAAATATTTATTCATCGATTTGCTTAAAACCTACAGCTTCAAACATTTTTCTGCTTTGGTGGTTAGAAGCATAGATATTTGCCGTGACAGATTTTAATCCCTTTTCTTTTGCTAATTCCAAAATCTTTTTGACACAATTTCGTCCGATATGTTTGTTTTGAAATTCTTTGCACACAACTATCGTTATTTCATTGTCATCAGTCAAGGAAATATCTCCAACTAATTCATTTTTGTATTCAATGTAGTACAACTTTCCATGAGTATTCAAATAATTGTACATTTTTTGAAGCCTATCAATATCGTATAAGAAATCAATGTTGTCGACTTGTTTGCATACATACGCATCTTCATACCACTTCAAAGTAGTATCATAATTTTCAAAATAGGGAACAAGTTTGATGTTTTCATTTACGGTAATTGTGTTCATGTTATTTTTCCTTTATTTAATGTAGATATAAAAATATAAAGTACATACTTTTGTGGATGCTGTATCACTGATTTAAGTGAGAAAAATCACAACTTTTTATATTATCCTTTAAGGTTTTATTCTCACAAAATTCAAATAAATATTTTAATAAACTTATTTTGTTAGTATCTATATTCTTGTATAAATCTGTAACTTTTTTTCGTAAATCCAATTTATCTTTGTATTAATTTTCCCTCTATGTTCGATATAATAATCAGCTACAGATTCTATTTCTTCTTCTAGCTTTTTAGCTTTAGCTAAATTAAAAATTGGAAATATCATTATAGAAACAAGATTTCTTTTATCAATGTATTCAGGAACACTTTCTATTTGTTCTTTATAATACGGAAAATCAATATCTATATTTTCTGCTCTATTTAAATCTTCATAAACTATTATTGCAAGATCTTGATAGTCTTTTTCTAATGTTAATACTATAATGTTTTTAGCATTATATTCTAATTTTAAGAAATAATCTATTATAATAAATCCCCCTTATATAGCAGGTATTACATCTGGTGCAAAGAAAAACTCCAACTATTATTATATCTACCTTAATTTTTATTTTAGCATTATTTAAATTCCGATTCAATAAATATTTTATACAGATTAATAGCTTTAATAAAAAAATTACAAAAGACATATATCATCATAAACGGACTTAATTATGTCATTATAGCATCTCATTGCCAATTCAAGAAACATGATTGTATCTATAACTCCATCTATTTTTTCTATATAATCTCAATTATTTTCCTTTATGTTTACGGCAGGTTCAGTTCGTATAAAAATTTGAAAGCTTATCAGACAATGCAATATTACGATATTGCATTAAAAACATGAATATAATAATTAGTTGAAAAGTTTTGCAATAGTTTAGTAAATTTTTGCAACCTAAAAAAGCGACAAGTTCGTCGCTTTTAATTTGTATTCAAATAATTGTACATTTTTTGAAGCCTATAAACATCGTATACGAAATCAATGTTGTCGACTTGTTTGCACACATCTGCATCTTCATACCACTTCAAAGTAGTATCGTAATTTTCAAAATAGGGAATAAGTTTGATGTTTTTATTGACTATTATAGTATCCATAGGAAATTCTCTAATTATTTTATATTGTGTTTTGCCATTTTTTCCTTGAAAATATCTGTAATGATTTTTTGCAATTCGTCACGTTCTTTTTCAGGAAGTTCTCCTTCTCTCTTTGCTACAGCGTAAAGTTCAGGGTATTGATTGGCTATTCTTTCAATTGTTTTAGTCGTTGAGTGTTTTCTAACGAAAAATGGAATCTTTTTGATCCATTCATCTGGAACCAAGGCTAATATTTTATTCCCAGCTTCTTTGTCGGTAATTTCCGCTGTAGATAGTCCTTTGTCAATTTCTGCTTGTTCTTTTTCTGTAAAATCTTCTTTTTTCATAAATTGCTCCTCGTTTTTACTTTTTTTACATATATTATAACGCTAATAGTATTATTTATCAAAATCGAAATTAATTCTTAATTAATGAACTTACAATATCACCGTGTCTTTTTTCATCGTTTTTGACACTTTCTATTTCTGGGAATTTTTCAGCAACTGGTGCATAGGTATTAGCAGCATTGTATTCTCCGTTTGCAATTATTTTATATAATTTTTTCTTTCCTATTATCTTATAAAGCAAAGGAATAATTATCGCCTTGGTTTTCTTAGGTTTCAAATTTTCTTTTGTAAGATTGTGGAATACCGATGCATGATGACCTTCTTCTGTAGCAAGCTTACGAAAAGTTTCTTGATCCCTTGCATCCTTTACAGTATCTGCAAGTGCACGATACATTAGTACAACGTCCAATTCACCTTGTTGAGATTTCAATAGTATTTTCATATCTTTTTGTGTTAAATTCATTTTTTTCTCCTTTTTTAGATTCGATTAGTTCCCTTAAATTCATAGAATAATTTTTTAGTTAATTTAATTTTACCACAAAACAAAAACCCGACTATTATCAATTGTGATAAAGCCGGGTTTTAAATTTAAATATAAATTTTTTATTGTTATATTGTAGTTTTATGCTGTACTTTTAAACACAATTAATTGTCTATCCAATATCTTTGAATTGTCTTACCATCTGAGTTAACAAACTCATTTTCAAGTACTCCACCATTTTTAATAATAGACTTAGCTGATCCGATATTTTCTTTATCACAAATCATGAGTACTCTTTCAATTCCCAACTTTTTACACTCTATCAAAGCTAGTCTTACCATTTCTGTGGCATAGCCTTTTTTTCTCTCACTGGGTCTTATTCCATCTCCAATATGTCCACCTTCTTTCAAAAGTGATTCATTTAAATAGTGGCGAATATTGACAGCTCCTAAAAGCCTATCTCTTTCTTCATCTAAAAGGAATAAAACTGAATCTGGAACTTTATTTTCAGTTTTAGATTTTATTTCTAAGTTATTTAGATAATAGTCAAAATTATGGTAATCATTTTTAAATATTGACCATGGAGAAGTGTTTGTGTTATTCATTTTTTGGTCAATCTTCCATTCATCAATCATCTCGCCAAGCTTTAATTCATACTCTTTAGTTAGTTTAATTAATTTTAGTTTCATATATTTTCCTTAATTCCATCCATACCATGCACACAACCTACTCAATATCCAAAATGTAGCTAAAAACAAGAATTTGAAAGAAATTTTCGACCACTAATTTCAAAATACTAAGCTTTTAATAATAAATCCACAAAATCAATAATATATTGCTTTCAAGCACTCAGGTTTTTCTACTTTTTCTCCAACAACACAACAGCTTCGCAGTGGTAAGTTCTTGGGAACTGATCGAAGAACTCCAATGACTTAATTTTATACCCTTTTTCGATAAATTTATCCAAATCCATTCTTTGTGTTATCGGATTGCAAGAAATGTAGATGAATTTATCCGGATTGATGTCGATTAATCTATCGATTGCTTTTGGATGAATTCCATCTCTTGGTGGATCGAGGACGACTACGTCTTTTTTCTCAACTTTTTCCATAAAATTCAAGCAATCATCGCAGATGAACTTTGTGTTAGTCAATCCATTTAGTTCTGCGTTTTCTTGTGCTTTTTCGACTGCTTCAGCAACTATTTCGACTCCGATTACGCTTTCAGCTTTTTTTGCAAAAATTTGTGCGATGGTTCCTGTTCCACAGTACAAATCGTAGACGTTTTTTTCTGACAAATCTCCAGCTAATTCCAAGGCTCTGTTATAAATTTGCTCTGCTTGTGCTGGATTTGGTTGGAAAAAGGAAAATGGAGATATTCTAAATTCAAAGCCATTTATTTTTTCTGTCAAATATTCTTTGCCATACAACAATTCTAATTTGTCGACTATTACTGCGTCTGAAATATTATCGTTAATTGTGTGATAAATAGACACGATTCTGTTGTCGATTTGCTTTGCAAATTCAATGAAATCATTCACATCAAACTCATCACTTGTCGTTACCAAATTAATCATGTACTCATCATCATTGAAACTTTTTCTGATTATGAAGTGTCTCAAAAGTCCTGTGTGTTTTATTTTTTTGAAAAATTCGTAATTTTTGTCACGAAAATATTCTTGAACAGCTTGTCTGATTTTGTTGAAGCCTTCATCAATGATATTGCAATCTACGGTGTCTGTTATTTCGTAGAATTTGTTTTTAGTGTGAAGTCCCAAAACAAGAGGACCACCTTTGACACTATCTCCAAAAGTGTATTCCATTTTGTTTCTGTAGCCTTTTAAAATAGGCGATGGATGAAAAGTAATATCCTCATCGTAAATATCTTTGTATAATTCTGTGAGTGTTTTTTTCTTCAAATCGCACTCCACATCATACTCTAATTTTTGATAAATACAACCGCCGCATCTTTCATTTACAGGGCAACCTTTAATAGTTTCAAGAGGGGAGTTTTCTAGTTTTTCAACTAGTTTTCCCTCAATAAATCCCTTTTTTTTTCTTTTTCGTTGAAAAGAGATTGTTTGTCCTTGAATTGTGTTCTTTATAGAATACAAATTATCGTCTATTTTGCAAATTCCCTTGTTGGGAAATACATTGTATTCTACTTTTGCCTCTAAAATTTTTTTCATTATCCTTGTAGACCGTCTGCTTGTCTTTGCATATTTTCTACGACGATATCGTGAATATCTCCGATTGATTGTCCGTATTCCAATACTTGCCAAGGTTCATTAGTATGGAAATGAATTTTAATCAAATCATCGCCACCTACAACCAAAAGGCAATCGCCCTTGAAATGTTCTGTGATATATTCACTAATTGTATCGCTTGATAAGTTTTCTCCTGCTATTAATAATTGTGTATCAAATCTAAATTCTATTTGTTCTGACATAATTTCACCTTCATTTT
>NZ_JAGYZD010000084.1 GCF_018371055.1 Finegoldia magna
ACTTCTATTAGCTTATAAGGAGTGTTTACATCAAACATAAACACTCCTTTACAATTTTCATTAATATTTGAGAACAAATTCTGTAATTTTTCTGAGTATAGAATATAGTTTATTGTATCTAGAGTAGAAAAAATAAAATCATAAATTTCTGTTAATTGTAATTGACACAAATCTTCATTAATCAAACTTATACTGTGAAATTTATCTGCACAAATTTCCAACATATCTTTGCTAAGATCTACTCCAGTATAATTAATTGAAGAGTTATAGAAGTATTTTGTCATATTTCCACTACCAATACCTAACTCGAGAATTGATTTTGGTTTTATGGATAATTTTTTTAATTCTTTTTTGATAACTTCAGAATATTTTTCGTAATCAATATCAAAAGTCAATTTATCGTAAATATACGCAAATTCTTTATACATCTTGATTCCAAATGAAAATGTAAGGTATATTTCGGTATGATGATTTATAGTTCAGACCATATCCAACTATAAAGACATCATCGATTTCAAAACCAACATAATCAGCGTTATATTCAACTTGTCTTCTGCTTGGTTTATCAAGCAATACACATGTTTTAACACTTTTTGGATTTTTTTGTTTAATATATTCCAAAGTATTTACGATTGTATTTCCAGAATCAATAATGTCATCAACTATTAACACATCATAGTTTTCTAAATTTTCTCTTACATCAGTAAGAATTTTTACTTTACCTGTAGATTTTTCAGCGTCTTCATAAGAAGATGTAGTCATAAAATCAATACAAATTGGCATATCTATCTGTCTAACCAAATCAGACATGAACATAAAACTTCCTCTAAGAAGAGATACTACACATAAATTTTTATCTTTGTAATCTTTGGTAATTTGAGCACCTAATTCTTTAACTTTTTCTTTAATTTGTTGTTCACTTAATAATATTTCTTCTTTCATCATTCACCCCTGTATTAGAATTAATTACATCCTCATCTATCTTTTTTTCGATCTTCTTCAATGATACTAAAATTTTATTTAAAGTATATTGTACGCTGATCAAAACCATAATCAAAACAAAATCAAATATGATTTCGAATTTCATTACATATTTTCCTTAATAGAACTAATCGAATTATTAATATCGTCGATTAAATGTGAATATTTTTCAACTTTTTCTTTTTCCTTTTCTACAAGAGCTTCAGGAGCACCTTTTAAGAATCCTTCATTTTTTAGTTTAGATTCTGCTCTCTTTAATTCTGATTTAGCAGTATTTAATTCTTTTTCTAGTCTTTCCAATTCTTTAGAATAATCGATTAAATCATTCAAAGGAATGATAATTTTATAAGAATCTTTAACAATTACTATATTATTATCTTCTGATATTTCTTCGTTAACCTTATATTCGTTAATAGAAACACTTGATCTAAATAGTGATTCTAGTTGTTTAAAATCTTCTTCCAAGTTTTTATCAGAAGTCAATATATATACATCAGATTGCTTTTTAGGTGCAATATTCATTTCTTGTCTAGAATTTCTAATACTAATTACAGATTCAACTAACTTGTCAATAATTTGTTCTTCGTTTTTATATGATTTGCTTTCAGAATATTTTGGCCATGTTTCATTGATCAACATATCATTTTTATTAGGAAGATAACTATATATTTCTTCTGTGATATATGGCATGAATGGATGTAATAATTTTATTACATTAGTCAATGTATAAATCAAAACTGAGATTGCAGATTCTTTTAAATTAGAATCATCTCCATAAAGTCTTGGTTTAACTAGTTCAATGTACCAATCGCAGAATACATTCCAAGTAAAATCATATATTTTTTCAGCTGCAATACCAATTTCGTATTTATTTAAATTTGTAGATACTTCATCAATTACATCATTTAAGCTAGATATAATCCACTTATCTTCAATTTGTAATTCGACATCATCTATATTTTTGACATCATTATCAACATTCATGAAAACAAATCTGGATGCGTTCCATAATTTATTACAGAAATTTCTATTAGCTTCTACTTTTTCCATGTAGAATCTTGAATCATTTCCAGGAGTATTACCAGTAATTAATGCAAATCTTAAAGCATCAGCTCCGTATTGATCTATAACTTCTATCGGATCAATACCATTTCCCAAAGATTTTGACATTTTTCTTCCTTGAGAGTCTTTAACTAATCCTGTCAAATAAACATCTTTGAAAGGAACTTCTCCCAAATTATAAAGTGAAGAGAATACCATCCTAATTACCCAGAAGAAAATAATATCATAGCCTGTTACTAACACATTTGTAGGGAAGAAATATTTCAAATCTTCTGTTTCATTTGGCCAACCTAATGTTGAAAATGGCCATAATGCAGATGAGAACCATGTATCCAAAGTATCTGGATCTTGAGTGTATTTTTCAGGATCTGGATTTTTTCTTGCAACTACAACTTCACCAGTTTCATTATGATAATAAACTGGAAGTCTGTGTCCCCACCATAATTGACGTGATATACACCAATCTCTTATGTTTTCTAACCAATTTACATAAACTTTTTCAAATCTTTTTGGAATAAATTTAATTTCTTCATTTTTATAAGCATCTAAAGCCAATTTTGCTAATTTATCCATCTTAACAAACCATTGTTTACTGATCAATGGTTCAACAGTGGTATGACATCTTTCACAATGACCTACAGCATGTTCGTGCTCTTTTACTGAATCTAGTTGTCCGATTTTTTCCAAATCTTCTATTATTAATTTTCTTGCTTCATATCTGTCTAATCCAGAATATTTTCCATACCCTTCAACAATTTTTGCATCCTCATCAATTACGACGCATTGTCCTAAATCATGTCTTGCACCTACTTCAAAGTCATTAGGATCATGTGAAGGAGTTATCTTAACAATTCCCGTTCCAAATTCCATATCCACATAGCTATCAGCAATAACTTTAATTTCTCTATTAACCAATGGTAATATCAAAGTTTTTCCTACGATATCAGTGTATCTTTCCTCATCTGGATTAACAGCAACTGCCAAATCACCTAATAATGTTTCTGGTCTAGTAGTAGCAATTACAATGTAATCATCAGAGTCTTTGAATTTGTATCTAATATTCCAAAAATGTCCAGATTCATCTTCGTGAACTACTTCTATATCACTTATCGCAGTATGACAATTTGGACACCAATTTACAATTCTATCTCCTTGGTAAATCAAATCATCATTGTACATTTTTATGAACACTTCTTCTACTGCTTCTGTTAAATTGTCATCAAGAGTAAAAGCTTCTCTACTCCAATCACAAGATACACCTAATTTTTTTAATTGATTTTTGATATTTCCACCGTATTCACGTGTCCAGTCCCAAGATGCTTCCAAAAATCCATCTCTACCTAAAGATTCTTTGGATTTCCCTTCTTCTTTTAATTTACTTACAACTTTTGCTTCTGTTGCAATACTAGCATGGTCTGTCCCTGGAACCCAAAGAGCACTATATCCATCCATTCTATTTTTTCTAATTAAAATATCTTGTATAGTGTTATTTAACGCATGACCAAGGTGTAAATTCCCAGTTACATTTGGTGGTGGCATTACAATTGTAAATGGTTTTTTATCTTTATCAATAACGCCTTTAAAGTAACCTTCATTTTCCCAAATTTTATATATTTTATCTTCAAATTCTTTTGGATTGTAATTTTTTTCTAAATTCTTCATAATTCTCCTAAATTTTATTTAAAATATGGATTGTATTTCTTTTCATCACCCATATTGGTTTCTGGGCCGTGTCCTGGATAAACTTTTATATCATTATTTAAAAGCTTTAACTTTTCAACACTGTTTTTTATATCTTCAAAACTTGCAGTCGGTAAATCATATCTACCTATTGAATTCTTAAACAACATATCTCCTGAAAACATTACGTCTTTGTAAATATAGCAGCTAGAACCATAAGTATGCCCTGGAGTTTCTAGGACTGATATTTTAAAATCATTAAACTCAATCGTATCTCCTTCTTTTACATAATGATCTGCAATTAAAGTAATTGGATTACCAACTTTTCTTGTATAATTTTTTTCAGGATCTTCAAGTAAATCTTTCTCTTTTTCTGGAGCATAAATAACTGTATTTAGCTTATTTTTTAATTCTTCAGCTGCAAATATATGATCAAAATGTCCATGTGTAATTAATATGAATTGTATTTCTAAATTACGATTTTTAATATATTCACAAATATCATCAGCTTGTGCACCTGGATCCACAACAAAACATTTATTATCTTCCGATAAAATGTACATGTTTTCTCCATATTTTGTAGTAACTATTTTGTCTATTGTCATTATTCACTCCTACTATCTATAATTATCGTAACTGGTCCATCATTTGTAAGCGATACTTTCATATCAGCTCCAAATTCACCAGTTTGAAAAGGTAAATTTTCTTTTTTTAACTTCTCAATAAACTTTTCGTATAAATCTCTGGCAAATTCACCTTTGGCACATTTATCAAATGATGGTCTATTCCCTTTTCTAGTACTTGCATACAATGTAAACTGAGAGACCAGTAAAATTTCATAATTTAAATCTTTGATTGAAAGATTAAGCTTATCTTCTTCATCAGAAAATATTCTTAAATTAACAAGTTTTCTGATGCAATAATCAATATCCTGTTCATTATCTTCTTTATGAATTCCTAGTAGAACCAAAAAACCATCTTTAATTTCGCTTTTTGTTATACCATCTATATCCACTTTTGCTTTATTAACTCTTTGAACTAATAATTTCATTATGAATTCACCCTAAAAACGTCTATAGTTCCTTTAATATTTTTAATTCTTGCAATTACTGTATCGATTTGAGAACTAGAGCTGATTTCTAATATTATATTAATCGTTACTGTTTTATCTTTATTTGTTCTAGTGTTAAATGTTTTAATGTTTAATTTGCACTCACTTATAACTTTAGTTATATCAGCAAGATAACCGACATTACTAAAAGATATTATTTGAAGTTCAACTTGATAATTATGATTTATTAAATTACTTCCCCATCTAACTGTGATTAGTCTATCTTTGTCATTGACAGATTTTACATTGGAACAATCTCTTCTATGAACACTAATTCCTCTACCTCTAGTAATGTATCCGACTATTTCGTCACCAGGAATTGGGTTGCAACATTTAGCAAGTTTTATTTCTACATTATCAATTCCATCAATTACTACTCCACTTTCTTTTGGCTCTTCATTTACAAAATCGACATGATTTGGTTTATTGACAACTTGGTCTGTTTCATAATAGTCTTTGTGATATTCCTTTAGCTTAGGAATAACTTGCGTAACCCTTGTGGAACCATAACCAATAGCAGCGTACAAATCATCAATAGATGAAAAACTCAATTTACTTGCAATTTCTTCAAGCCATTCTCTTTTTAGTAATTCATTGAAACTGTAGCCCATTTTTGCAACTTCTTTTTCAAGCATATCTCTTCCTGAAACAATATTCTCAGTTCTTTGTTCTTTTTTAAACCACTGTTTAATTTTTGTTTTTGCTTGAGAAGATTTTACAATTTTAAGCCAGTCTTTTGAAGGGCCTGAATTTGGGTTTATAAGGATTTCAACAACATTTCCTGTTTTTAATTTGTATGTTAAAGGTACAATTTTCCCGTCTACCTTTGCACCAACACATTTGTTTCCGACTGCAGAGTGAACTTTATAAGCAAAATCAATCGGTGTTGAACCAGATGGCAAATCCATTACATCGCCTTTTGGTGAGTAAACAAAAACTTCATCATTGGCAAATTCTTCTTTGAATAAATCCATAAATTCTTTTGAATCGGTATAATCTTTTTGCCAATCCATGATTTCTCTTAGCCATGCTAATTTGCTATCATATTTCGATTTTTTATTAGTTGTACCTTCCTTGTATTTCCAATGTGCAGCGATACCATATTCAGAAGTTTTATGCATTTCCCAAGTTCTTATTTGTATCTCATATGTTCTTCCGTCATGAGCTAATATTGTAGTGTGTAAAGATTGGTACATATTAGGTTTTGGAGTTGCAATATAATCTTTGAAAGTATTAGGTATTGGCCTGAAGAATCTATGAGCAATTCCCAAAACATCATAGCATTCACTTTCTTTGTTTACTATAACTCTGATGGCTGATAAATCTTTGATTTCTTCAAAAGCCAAATGTTTTTTGTACATTTTCTTATATATTGAAAAAACACTTTTTGGTCTTCCAAAAATCTCTGCTTTTATATTATATTTTTCAAGTTCATCTTGGAATTGTCTTATAATGTTTTGAATTTGGGATTCTCTTTGTTGTCTAGTTTCGTTTATTTTATTTACAATATCTTGGTAAATATTTGGTTCCAAATACTTTAAGCTTAAATCTTCTAATTCCCATTTAATCGTAGACATACCAAGTCTGTGAGCAAGTGGTGCATAAATTTCTAATACTTCATTGGCTTTTTCAATCTGTTTTTCACGAGTCATGTATTCCAAAGTTCTCATATTGTGAAGTCTGTCAGACAATTTGATTATTATAACTCTGATGTCCTTGGCCATTGCCAATATCATTTTCTTTAAATTTTCTGCTTGATTATCTTTTTTAGTTTTAAATTTAATTTGTTTTAATTTTGTAACACCATCGACCAGG
>NZ_JAGYZD010000085.1 GCF_018371055.1 Finegoldia magna
CGACTATGATACCGCGTAATATAAGGTTAGCAGAAGCTCCAAGCTATGGAATGAGTGCGTTATCTTACGACAAAAATTCCAAAGGATCTATTGCTTATATGAGACTAGCGGAGGAATTTTTATAATGGTTAGAAAAAAAGGATTAGGAAGAGGCTTAGACGCTTTAATACCACAAAATATTATTGAAACGACAAGTTCTGATTCGATTACTAGTGTCGAATTATCTAAAATAATTAGAAGAGAAGATCAACCAAGAACACATTTCGAAAAAGACAAAATACGAGAGTTGGCTAATTCTATCAAGGAATACGGTGTTATTTCGCCGATTATCGTCAGAAAAAAGGACGACAAGTACGAAATAATCGCCGGAGAAAGAAGGTTTTTGGCAAGCTTAGAGGCTGGATTATCTGAAATTCCAGTGATTATTAAGGAAATGGAAGATAGTGAGGTCGCAGAAGTTTCCTTGATTGAAAACATTCAACGTGAGGATTTGAACGCTGTTGAAGAAGCGATAGCATACAAAAACTTGATGGATAACTATTCTTTGACACAAAAAGAATTAGCAGATAAATTATCCAAATCAAGATCTTATATAGCGAATACTTTGAGGCTGTTGAACTTGGATGATTTGTCACTGGAACACTTGAAAAAAGGAGACATCACATCGTCACAAGCGAGAAGTTTACTTGCTATTGAGGATATAAAAAAGAGAAAATCTCTGTTGGATAAGCTTTTAAACAAAAAGACAAATGTCAGAGAGATTGAGAAAGTATCCAAAGAAAATGACCCATTTTTAATGGATATACAAAACAGATTCTTGGAGAAATTCTCTACAAAGGTTAGGATTAAGCCGAAAAGAAAAGGCGGAAGTATAGAGATAGAATATCTATCAAATGAAGATTTAGAAAGGATTATGGAGATATTAGAGCTATGATGTTTATGGATCAAACTTTAGAAGAATTTATTAAAAATGTAAATTCAAAGGAACTTCCTGGTGGGGGTTCTATCAGTGCGTTGACTGCGCTTTTGGGAGTAGGTATTGGAAACATGAGTTTTTATCTAACTGAAGACAAAAAAGTCTTCAAAGCCTTAGATGAGAAAACTCAACAAGAAATAAGAAGTCATGTTGACAGACTTACTGAAATTATTGAAGAATTAAAGGAAAAAATGGTTGAAGACACTAAAAGCTTCGACTCAGTTCTTCAAGCATACAAGCTTCCTAAGGAAACTGACGAAGAAAAAGCTTACAGAAAGAAAATGATAGCAGATGGTTATGTTATTGCTACTGAATCTCCAATGTCTTCTGCGAGAATTATGATGGAAGCTATGGAGCTTATCAAACAAATCGCAAAATATATCGATAAATATGCAATAACAGACCTTTTAGCAAGTGCATATTTATTACAATCTAGTATGAAATCAGTTATGCTTAATGCCAAAATCAACATGAAACAACTTGGTGATGCATCAGCTGTTTCAGAGGAAATCACAGCATTAGAAGACAAATCAGAAGTTTTATTGAGAGAAATCGAAGAAATATCATTCAAGAAAATAGGAGAAGTATAATGGCTTATTTCGATAATGCTGCAACGAGTTTTCCAAAACCAGAGATAGTTTACGAAAAACTCAACGAAGCTACGAGAGAGTTTGCCGCAAATCCTGGTAGAAGTGGGCATAAGTTGTCTTTGAAAATGGATAGGGCGATTTTCAATTCTAGAATGAACATCGCTGAATTTATCGGCGGCACAAATCCACTTAATTTGATTTTCACGTTGAATTGTACTGACAGCTTGAACATCGCTATCAAAGGTCTTGTTAAAAAAGGAGACCACGTTATCACGACTTCTTTGGAACACAATTCAGTTCTTAGACCTCTTCACAAAATGCAAGAAGATGGATTTATCGATTTGACTGTTGTGTACGCAGATGAACGTGGGATTTTGGATGTTAAAAAGGTTGAAGAAGCCATCACCGACAAGACCAGAGTTTGTGTGACGACTGCCATGAGCAATTTGACAGGAACTATAGTCGATTTCTGTAAAATCGGAGAAATCATGCATTCCCACGGAATTTTGTATATCGTTGACGCTGCACAAGCTATGGGTTATTTGGATTTTGATATGAAAAATATGCCGATTGATGTGTTGTGTTTTCCGGGACACAAATCTTTGTTTGGTCCGATGGGAACAGGCGGCTTATATATAAAAGAAGGAATTGATGTCAAGAGTTTGAAACAAGGTGGAACTGGATCTCATTCACAAGATTTAGAGCAACCTGACGAATATCCCGACAGATTAGAATCGGGAACTATCAACGGACCTGCGATTTACGCGTTGTCTGCAGGGGTTGATTTTATCAAAAAAGAAGGACTTGAAAACATCAGAAACCACGAAAACAAACTCAAAAACAGATTTATTGATAGTTTGAAGGACGAAAAGGGTATAATACTTTACGGAAGTTTGGATGAAAACCAAGGTCCTGTCGTGCCTGTAAATGTCGTAGGAATAGGCTCCAGCCAATTAGCACACATCTTAGATGACAAATACGATATTGCGACAAGAGCAGGAATTCACTGTGCGCCACTTGCTCACAAGACAATTCACACACAAGATATTGGTGCGGTAAGATTTTCGTTTGGACATTTCAACACAGAAGAAGAAGTTGACAAAGCTATCGAAGCTTTGAAGGAAATCAACAGAGGAGACAAAGATGGGGCAATTTAATGCGTTGAACACAATATTGATAGTTCTTTTGGTGTTTGTGGCATTAGTTTCCTTAATCAATTTCCGTAAAATCAACATCGTCAACAAAAAAGTAAACCGTGTCAAAAGAAGATACGATGCGCTTTTTAGGGCACAAGATGGAGATATCGAAGATATTTTGAATCAAAATTCACTGGATATCATTGCGAATAAAAACAAGCTAGAAGAATTGGAAAAAACATTAGAATCCGTAGAGAATTTGCAAGCTATATCACTACAAAAAGTAGGGCTTGTGAATTACGATGCGTTTGAATATTTGACAAACAAACTGTCGTATTCACTATGTTTGTTGGATGCAAACGACAACGGGCTCATCATAACTTCGATTTTCGGAAGAGAACAATCTACAAGCTATATCAAAATCATAACAAACGCTAAATGTAGCGAGAAACTAAGCGACGAGGAAAATGAAGCTTTGAAGAAAGCTTTAAAATAAAACATGTAATAAAGGAGAAGAAAATGGATATATTTGAATCATTAAAATCAAAAATTTCAGGAAAAAACTTGAGAATCGTATTTCCT
This sequence comes from Finegoldia magna, assembly GCF_018371055.1. Lineage (GTDB taxonomy): Bacteria > Bacillota > Clostridia > Tissierellales > Peptoniphilaceae > Finegoldia > Finegoldia magna_I. The sequence continues at coordinate 3,285 of NZ_JAGYZD010000085.1, forward strand.
GAAGGAGAAGAACTAAGAATTTTGAAAGCAGTAGCTAGATTAAATGAAGAAAAAATCATAACTCCTGTTATTTTAGGTGATGAATCTAAAATCAAAGAATTAGCAAACCAAGAAAACTTGAACATCGAAGGTGTTCAAATCATCAACCCACTTACAGCAGATGATTTCGATGAAAAGGTAGAAAAATTTGTTGAAAGACGTAAAGGCAAAAACACTGAAGAACAAGCTAGAACAATGTTAAAAGATGTTAATTACTACGGAACAATGATGCTTTATTGCGACGAAGTAGACGGTCTTGTATCAGGAGCAGTTCACTCAACTGGAGACACTGTAAAACCAGCACTTCAAATCATCAAGACAAAAGAAGGCACTAAGCTTGTATCAGGAGCTATGGTAATGATAGGACCAAATGGCGAAAGATACGTATTCTCTGACATTGCCATCAACATAGAATTATCAGAAGAACAATTGGCAGAAGTTGGGGTTGTAAGTGCTGAAACTGCAAAACTTTACGACATCGATCCAAAAGTTGCATTCCTTTCATTCTCCACAAAAGGATCTGCAAAACACCCATTTGCAGAAAAAGTTGCCAACGCTACTAAACTTGCAAAAGAAATGGCTCCAGAATTACCAATCGACGGAGAATTACAATTTGACGCAAGTATCGTGGAATCTGTAGGAAAACAAAAAGCTCCAGGTTCAAACGTAGCGGGACACGCAAATGTGTTCGTATTCCCAGATTTACAAGCTGGTAACATCGGATACAAAATCGCTCAAAGATTAGGCAAATTCGAAGCAATAGGACCAATCCTTCAAGGAATGGCAAAACCTGTTAACGACTTATCTCGTGGATGTAACGAAGAAGACGTATACAAACTAGCTCTAATCACAGCAGCTCAAGCATTATAACGTGAAAAACAACAGACTATTCACACTAATAACATATGTCGTATTCTTGTTGTTTTCGGGATTTCTAGTAGAAATAGCAATATCAGGAAAGAACTTAACAAGAATTATGCTGATAGTTTTCGTAGCATCATTATTAGTAGTGACTAAAATGATTTTCGATAGAAGAGATGAGGACATATCATCTCTTAAAGAATTGAGATTGTATTTGATTGCAAGTGCGGCAGTATCCATAATGGCGATTGTAAAATATCTGAAAGAATTTTCATTTACAAGGATATATATGCCATTTGCGTTTGCAATAATCATACATCTAGTTTATACAATAATATACAAAAATAAATCAAAAAGACAAAGATAGGTGAAAGCCTATCTTTGTCTTTAAGGAGATAAAATGGAGTTAATTAATTTCATATATATGTTCTTCTTTTATGCAGTTTTTGGGTATATTTGGGAAGTGATCTGGGTGAGCTTTAACCAAAAGAAACTCACAAACAGAGGGTTCTTGTACGGGCCATTACTTCCAATATATGGGTTTGGAGCAGTGTTCATCACACTTTTTGTTGATCACGCAATAGAGAGATTTAACGATTCTTACATCGTAATATTTTTCTCGGGACTTATAATCGCAACGGTATTGGAGTTTATAACAGGATATTTAATTGAAAAATTATTCAAAGTAAGATATTGGGATTACACAGAAAGATTTATGAACATAAAAGGGCTGATATGCCTCAGATCATCACTGTTTTTCGGAGTTATGTCCATATTCATGATGAATTATTCCAATAAATACATACTTGAACTTACTGAAAAAATCAAAAACAGCAACTACAACTTCGTGATTTACATTCTTATAGCTATATTTTCAGTAGATGTTGTGATTTCAGTAAAACAAGCTTATGGATTTAGATATATAATTGAATATCAAGAAAAATTGGAAGCATACTTGAACGAAATCAGAAAAGATGTCAAGCTCAAAGCGTTGGAAGGATCACAAACACTAGAAGCTGATTTGTCGGAAATAAGGACTGCTCTTCGAGACAGAATAGAAAATGTTGAAATCAAGAAATCCTTCATAGAAAACAGCGCCAAAATATTAGAAGACAGAATTGAAAGAGAAACCAACCTAAAAGAAAAACTCAAAGAATTGTTGGATGAAAAAGTTGAAAGCGACGAAAAAGTCGAACTAATCCACGATAGAATCGACAAAGTCTATGATAAAAGGCTTAAAAGATTACAAACTCACCAAAAAAACATACAAAGAGTTGCAAAGAGAAACGATATAACTTACAAAAAATAAAAATAAGCAGATGTCTTATACGGCATCTGCTTTTGCTGTATTCAAAACACATATTTATACAGAATTATTTTGCATAAAATTTCATTATTTCTTCGGCACACTTTTCGCTATTTTCATTATTTATTTCCAGTTCAAAATCTTTTGCTTTGACTGCGTAATTGATGTCGTAGTATTTCGTAATCAAACTTTCTATCACATAATCGTAGTCTTCGTCCTCTAGTTTATCAATCAAAATGGAGGAGTTATTCTTGCCAATGTATTTGGACAAATGATTTATCCCTTTTTTAATATCCTCCAAAGCATCGGAATTTTTCAAATAATCTGTTTTTATTCTATCTATTCTATCTTGAAGGCTTGAATTTATCATAACTTGATGATGTGAACCGTTGTATTTTTGTCTCAAAGATTTGGGAACATTAATTCTTCCTATTTTGCTACTTTCACATTCCACAAAAACAGGAGAATTATCGAAACTTTTGAGCTTATCAAACAACAAACTTTCGAACATTTTTTGCGATGGTTGATTTTTCAATCCGGCATTTCCAAGGATGGAGCCTCTGTGGTTTGCAAGTTGTTCCAAGTTGAGGACGTTTTTGCGAGAATTTTGCAAAATATTCAGAATTTCTGTCTTTCCAACACCAGTGTAGCCTTTGATATTTACGTATTCGTGTGAATTAATAAGCTTATCTAAGTTTTCAATAATATGTTTACGGTAAGCTTTGTATCCTCCTTTTAGCCTGTAAATGTCAAGCCCCATGGATTTCATTATATTAAAAAGCACCGTACTTCTCATTGATCCTCTGTAACAAAACAAGCAGACGTTGCGATTTTCACTCAAACCCAATAACTTCATGTAAATGTCTTCTAGTTTTACAGATGCATATCTTATCGCCAATTTCTTTGCACATTCGTGATCTCCTGCATCATAAATCGTTGAGATTTCCACT
>NZ_JAGYZD010000086.1 GCF_018371055.1 Finegoldia magna
AAAACGGATTGGCTGTTGATTTTGAAGTTGAAGGAGATTTCCCAAGATACGGAAATGACGATGACAGAGCAGATGATTTGGCAATAGCTATAAGCAAATACTTCATAGAATCTTTGAGAAAAACAAAAGCTTACAGAAACGCAGAGCACACTTTGAGTTTGTTGACAATCACCTCAAATGTAACTTACGGTAAGAAAACAGGAAGCACACCAGACGGACGTAAAAAAGGCGAACCATTTGCACCAGGAGCAAACCCAATGAATGGCGCAGACAAATCAGGAGCACTTGCTTCATTGAACTCCGTAGCAAAAATGCCTTACAAGAACGTAAATCAAGACGGTATTTCAAATACTTTCTCAATCATTCCAAATGCGCTTGGCAAAAATGAAGAAGAAAGAATAACAAACTTGACAAACATCATGAATGGATATTTCAACCAAGACGCTTTCCATTTGAACGTTAACGTAATGGATCGTGAATTGTTGGAAGACGCGATGGAAAATCCAGAAAAATATCCAAACTTAACTATAAGAGTTTCGGGATATGCTGTAAGATTTAACCAATTGGACCGCGAACATCAACTAGATGTAATCAACAGAACATTCCATGAGTTTGTATAAATAAATTTTATTAAGGGCATATTTGTATGCCCTTTTTGACGATGGGAGAAAAATATGGACAATGAAATAAAAGGTTACGTGCATTCTATAGAAACTATGGGACTTGTCGATGGACCGGGAAACAGAACTATATTTTTCTTGCAAGGTTGTCCATTGAAATGTGTTTACTGTCACAATCCAGATTCTCAAAACATACATGGTGGAAAAGAATACACTGTAGATGAAATTATAAAAATAGCGAAAAGATACAAGCCATATCACGGACAAGAAGGTGGAGTCACGATTTCTGGAGGAGAACCTCTGTTGCAGGGAGAATTCTTAAAAGAAGTGGTGAAAAGACTAAAACAAGAAGGCTTCAACACTTGCTTGGACACATCAGGCGTTGGCGATAAAAAATACTACTCAGAAATTCTTCCTTATATCGACACAATGCTACTTGATTTCAAAGCTTTCGACTCCAAATTATACAAGCAAATTACATTTATGGAAGACAAAAATTTCCTAGAATTTGTAAATCATTTAGAATCCAATGGATTTTGCGGAAATATTTGGGCTAGACATGTCATGGTTCCTGGATTTACTGATAACTACGAAGAAATGGATAAGTTTGTAGAATCTTTAGATAAAATAAAAAATATGGTTGAAAGAATTGAAATTTTACCATATCATTTAGGTGGAGTATACAAATACGAAAATTTGGGCAGAAAATACTTCCTTGAAAATGTCGAAGCAATGGATAAAAAAACTGCCGAAAAATTTGAAAAATACGTTAATGCACAATTTGCAAAGACCGTAAGCGACAGCAGACGTGATGAGGCTTTGAATTTTCAAGCTATGAAAATAACAGAGGAGCAATTTGATATGGAAGATGATAAAAAATACTTGTTGGAAGCTATAAAAGATGTGGAGCTTTTTAAGGGAATTGACAATGTCGATTACGATGAAGCTATTAGAAAAATGAAATTTCTTAAACTAAAAGCAGAAGACTACATTTTCAAACCCGGAGATTCTGCCGAAAACATGTATGTAATCCACAAAGGTACGATAAAAGTTTTTCACAATACGATTGATGGAAGAGAACAAATTTTGTATTTGTATCACGAAAATGATTTTGTGGGTGGCCATAATATTTTGGAAGATGTGGAATACATCTACATGGGCCAAGCGTTGACAGACTGTGAAGTTATTATGATTCCTAGGGATATTTTCAATAAATATTTGATAAATTCACCACTTGCTCTTACTAAAATTTTGAAAAAAAGTTTTGAAAGAATTAGACTTGCAGAAGATTTGGTGCAAAGATTATCCACTAGCAATGCAACTATGAAAACTGCGGCGCTTTTATTACGATTAAAAGACACAATGGGCGTGGAAACTAAGGACGGAATAAGACTAGACCTTGCGATGAACAGAGAAGAACTTGGGAATTATTCTGGGCTTACAAGAGAAACTATTACTAGAAAATTAGGCGAATTCAAAAAGCTTGGATATATCGATTTGATTGGAACCAAGGTTATCGTGATAAAAAATGTCAAAATATTAGAAGAATTGGTGTTGTAGTTTATTGTAAAAAATTTAGCGTTGTGGTATATTATTATCAGAAAATTTTGAAATATATGGAGGATTTATTATTATGGATTTACCCGGTGAGCCGAGCTCATTAATTATTTTTTCGGTAATTGCAATTGTTGCAGTGGGATACTTTATGTATATGAATGGAATTGGATATTTTAGGAGCATGTCAGCCTTGTGGTTTTATCAAACACAAGGAATTTTGGAAGACAACATCCACGCAAGTTTGAAAAAAACTAGCGGAAAAGCTACGAAAGTATTCAAAGTCAAAAAAAGTGGATTTTACGATTTTAATTTGGACAATGAATTGGAAAGCGGCAACGTTACTGTAAGCCTCATAGATTCATTGGGAAACAAGGTATTCGAATTGAACAAGATGAATGGATTTTCGTCTGATTATTTGAACGAATCCGAGAAATACCGCTTGGTTTTCAACTACAACAAAGCATGTGGTAAGTTTGAACTTTCATGGAAATAGATTTGGGGAATGAAGTACTCCCTTGTTAATAACTAAAACGCAAAAATTTTGCTGATGACTTCTGTTTGTACAGATATCATCAGCTTTTTTATTATATAAAGGAGAAATTATGTTAAAAAGTTTAGCAATCATAATTATTTTATCGTTGATTTTAGGGAAAATTTTCAAAAAAATAAAATTGCCACCTATCCTGGCGTTTTTAATCGTGGGAATAACTCTTGGACCGTTCGAGATGAATCTTATCGACAAAAAAATTCTGGATATTTCATCTGAAATTAGAACCATTGCACTAGTAATAATCTTGACTCGTGCAGGATTGTCACTGGACATCGATGATTTGAAAAAAATCGGAAGACCGGCAGTGTTAATGTGTTTCGTGCCGGCAGTTTTTGAAATGTGCGCTGTGGGAATTTTGGCACCGATATTTTTGAAGGTGGATGTGTTGGACGCATTCATAATCGGATCTATTATCGCTGCAGTGTCTCCTGCAGTTGTCGTTCCAAGAATGATACGACTTATTGAAGAAGGATACGGGGATGAGCATAAAATCCCACAACTTATCTTGGCTGGAAGTAGCTGCGACGATGTTTTCTGCATCGTTGTGTTTACATCTTTGACATCTCTCGCTCAAACAGGAGACATCAATGTGTTCAAATTCATCGCCATTCCTTTTTCTATTTTGATTGGAAGTATCGTAGGAGCTGGAATAGGATTCTTGTTGGTGAAATTTTTCAAAAGATTTCACATGCGTGACACTGTGAAAGTTTTGATTGTGTTGAGTATTTCGTTCTTGCTTTTAGAATTGGAGAAAATCACGCCCATTCCATTTTCGGGACTCATCGCAATAATGGCGATGTCCATGGTTGTGAAGAAGATTTACGAAGATTTGGCGGAAAGATTATCAGAAAAGTACAACAAATTGTGGGTCGGCGCAGAAATATTTTTGTTCGTATTAGTAGGCGCGACTGTGAATGTAAAATACGCGATAAATTCTGGAATCACGGTAGTTGTTTTGGTGATTTGTGCTTTGATGATCAGAATGGTGGGCATGTATGCATCTGTCTTGAAAACAAAATTAACTCCAAAAGAAAGATTATTCTGTATGATAGCCTACACTCCAAAAGCGACAGTGCAAGCAGCCATCGGCGCAATTCCTCTATCAATGGGATTGAAAGTAGGGGATATGGCATTGACTGTAGCTGTTATTTCTATCCTGATTACTGCACCGTTTGGAGCGATAATGGTGGATAATTTGTATAAGAAATTGTTGACACGATAAAAATGTTAAGATTTGTCAAATGAGATTTATTTGCAAGGATTAGTGGTATAATTGAAATGAACAAACGGGGTGAATTATGAAAAAGAAACTTGAGATAGCGGGAGTTACGCTGTTGGTTGTGGTTGGATTGTGTTTCATTTTCAAGGTTTCGAATGCGAATAAATTTGACAAGCTTAGCTTTAATGCGGACTCGATTTACGTTTATTCAATTGACGATGAAAAGGAAATTTTCTCCAAAAATCCAGATAAGAAAGTGTATCCTGCTTCTTTGACCAAGATGATGACGGTGCATACAGCTATAGGAAAAATTGAAGATTTTGATAAAAAAGCTCCGATAGATAAGAAAAGCTACCAAAAACTTGTTACACAAAACGCTTCAATGGCAGGTTTTTATGGTAACGAGCCCACTACTTTTGAGGATTTGTTGTATGGAACGATGCTTGCCTCTGCTGGAGAATGTGCAGACAGCTTGGCTATTAATGTCAGTGGTTCCAAGGAAAAATTTGTGGATTTGATGAATGAAAACGCGAAGAATATGGGCTTGAATAATACGAATTTCAAAAATTCTGAGGGAATGGATGAGGATGATCATTATTCAAGCGCAAAAGACATGGCGTTTTTGTTGAAAAATTCACTGAAAAATGAAAAATTTTACAAGATTTTCACGACCGATAAGTACACTTCCACGAAAACTTTGGATCATCCAAAAGGAATTGAAATCGAAAGTACAGTTCTTGGAAGATTGAAAGATTACGATCAAGATGGTTTCAAAATTATTGGCGGCAAAAGTGGCACTACAGAAAAAGCGGGGCTTTGTTGGGCGACTTTGTCTGAAAAAAATGGCAAGAAATACATCATTGTTGTGATGGGCGTTGATTTTGACGATATTAAAAATCCTGGAGACGGGCAAATCCAAGATACGGTTAAGATTTTGAAGAATTTATAAGATTTACAAGGAGATTATAATGGCTATTTTAGAATTAACATTAGTTCCAGTTGGAACACAAACTACAAGTTTATCACAATACGTTGCGAAAGCTTATGATAATGTGAGAAATAAAGAAAATATAAAAGTTGAATTGAATCCAATGGGAACAGTGATGCAAGGAGATATCGACGAATTGTTGAAGGCAGTTCGCGATATGCAAGAAGCTGTATTCAGCGAAGGCGTTGACAGAGTGTATTCTGTGATTAAAATTGACGACAGAAGAGACAAGGATGCTTCGTTTGAGCAAAAACTGGATTCCGTAAATAGAAAGTTAAAATAATGAACAAAAAATCTGTAAAACTATATAATTTGATATTTCCAGTCTGGATTGTGTGGCTTTATCCAATAACTTGGGTTGCTATTGTACCAGCAAATATTTTGGTGGACTTCTTAGTAACTTTGTTGGCTTTGAAATTAATTAAAATCGAAAAACCGATGGCTGTTATCAAAAAATCGCTCGCAAAGACTGTGGCACTAGGATTTGTAGCAGATATAATCGCTACGGCTGTTTTGATGATTTTATCATTTGGGATTAATGGAACAAGAAATAATATTGCAAAATGGTTCTACGATAATATTTCAATTCCGATATTGAATGATTATTATGAAACACCTTGGGGAATTTTGGTCATGGTTTTAGCAGTACTTTTCGCAGGATTTTTGGTGTATATATTCAACCGCAAATTTTCATTCAGATACACTGATTTGTCAGAATCTCAAAGCAAAAAAGTGTCCTTGACATTGGCAATACTTACAGCACCTTATCTATTTTTGATACCGACGAATGTGTTTTATAATTTGTTCAGCTGATAATTAAAAATTTCAATTAAAAAACTGTGTGAATGTGACTTCACACAGTTTTGTTTTTATGCGTTGTTTTTTATTGTTTGATCGATTTTTTCTATTATTTCATCTACATTACTGTCATTGTAGCCGTAATATTTCGTCTCGATATTTTTATTTTCAAATAATTTCTCCAATTCTTCCATGAAAACGCCCTTGTCATCTGTCATTTCGACGGAATTTACACAATGAGCAATGTCTTTTATTCCAGAGATTTCTCCTTTGAATTCTTCTGATTTGCAAGTAAGTCCAATTCCACAACTTGGAGAGCCATCAATTCCTATAACTCCCAAAAAATTTACGCCGTCTTTGATGTAATCGGAGATTTCGTCGACAATTGGATTTAACAATTCACGGCTTGTGTTTCTGTAGAAATTATTGTCGAATTGTTCATACACGCTTCCCCAGCGATTGGGCCCGTACATTCTGTTTTCTGGACAAGGAAGTTGGAAAATTCCCACGTTCATTTTCATTAAATTTTTGATCAAACTCAAATTATCTTTTCTGCCAGCATCGTTTTTGACAACCGCAAGTTCATTCAATAAACAATGTGACACCAAAATTATATTCTTATATTCTTGCATACGCACCTCTGTAAAATAATTATAGCATATTTTTCAAACACTACAATGTATGGTATAATTAATACA
>NZ_JAGYZD010000087.1 GCF_018371055.1 Finegoldia magna
AATTGCTTAGATAATTCCCCTATGGAAAATTTCTTTGGAATATTAAAACAAGAAATTTACTATGGTAGAACGTTTAAATCATTTAACGAACTAAAAAAGACAATAGAAGAATATATAAAATATTACAATGAAGATAGAATAAAAAAAACTTGGATATTTAAGTCCAGTTGAATATAGGAAATTGAATGCAGCTTAGTTGTGATTCCCCCTAGGGAAAATTTGAGGACAAAAAACCAGAGACAAATATTTCTAAATGTCTCTGGTATAAAATCCAACTTTTTTTGGGTCACCTTATAATACCTAGCTTCTCTTTTTTATATATTAAATTCTATCAAGTGCTCGTTATCTTCCAACAAAGTTTCTATCTTTTTGTAATCTGATAATACATTCTCCCAAAATTTTTTTGCAGTTGGATTATCCAAAGAATATTTTACTTGCCATTTACCTTTTCGTTGATTCAATACTTTCGAAATAACTCTCTTACCCAATCCGTTTTTTCTATATTTTGGAACAATACTAAATTCAGCCATTGAATAATCAACGATCTTTTCAGTGAATGAATGGTCGTTAATCATACAAAATCCAATTATTTTATTGTCATATCGAAAAATCAAAGCTTCTCTGTTTTCTTCAGTGTTAAAATAGTTTTCAAAATAATCATACGAATAATTGCCATCATCTTCTATATCATCACCATATACGTCACTTAATTCGTACAAATATTTTTGTAACAAATTCCACAACAAATTTTTGTGTTCAGTTTTTACTTCAATAAAATCTACATCCATTGTAAAATCTTCTTATTTAAAATAATAAAATAAAAAGCTATGCGAACAAATCACATAGCCAAATTATTCTAAACGTTAAATCTAAAATGAACTACATCTCCATCTTGCATCAAATATTCTTTACCTTCTAATCTCATAAGACCCTTTTCTCTGACTGCAGCCATGGATTTTAATTCTATCAAATCATCGTAGTTCACGATTTCTGCTCTGATGAACCCTCTTTGAATGTCTGTGTGGATTTTACCAGCTGCTTGTACTGCAGGAGTGTTTTTCTTGATAGTCCATGCACGTGTTTCATCTTCTCCTGTTGTCAAGAAACTCATAAGTCCCAATAAATCATAGCTTTGTGTAATCAAATCGTCGATTCCTGATTTTTCAAGACCGATTGCTTCTAAGAATTCTTTCTTATCTTCTTCGCTGTCCAACGCAGAAATTTCCGATTCAATTTGCGCAGAGATTACAACTACTTTTGCATCTTCTGATTTTGCAAAATCTTTTACTTTTTGAACTATTTCGTTGTTTTCGTAAGCATCTGCCACTTCATCTTCACTTACATTGCACACATAAATTATTGGCTTAACGCTCAAAAGATTGAAACTTCTCATAAGTTTCATTTCATCTTCATCCAAATCCAAAATTCTGATTGATTTGCCTTCTGATAAAACGTCGTAGATTTTTTCAAGAAGATCCACTTCTTCATTCAAATCCTTATTACCTTTCAAAGCTTTTCTGGATTTTTCTAATCTTCTTTCAACCATTTCCAAATCAGATAAAATAAGTTCGTAGTTGATTGTTTCAATATCTCTAAGAGGATCCACTGAACCATCAACGTGAACTATATTTTCATCTTCAAAGCATCTTAGAACTTCAACAATGGCATCGGATTCTCTGATATTTTCCAAAAATTTATTTCCCAAACCTTCGCCCTTGCTTGCGCCTTTTACAAGACCTGCAATGTCGTAAAATTCAATTGTTGCTGGAATAATTTTTTTGGAATTAAAAAGTTCTGCTAATTTATACACTCTTTCATCAGGAACATTTACAAGTCCGATGTTAGGATCTATCGTACAGAATGGATAATTCGCCATTTCTGCACCCGCTTTTGTTATCGCATTAAAAAGTGTGGACTTTCCTACATTTGGAAGCCCCACAATACCTAATTTCATATCATTCACTCCTTTTAACTAACTCAAATTTTACCATATACCTTATTTTTTGTAAATTATACACATTAAAAAAAGAGCTCTTTTCAGAGCTCTAATTTAAAAATTATTTAGTTTAGCATTTTTGATAATCTTTGGATAGTTTTTGTAGGAATAGTTCATGTCTACTCCACCTTCTCCTGTATCAGGAACGCCCTTTATTTTTGATTTATTTGTGAATTGCCACATTCCATAATCAGGTGTGAAGCAGTTAGGATTTGTAACGTGCCAATGTGCAATCCAAATATCGTAATCTGTTAATCTTTCTTTTTCAAATTCGTTGTTAATCCAATATCCTGAGCTGTATAATCCTGTGTAGTATCCATTCTTCTCGAGAATACTCATAAAGGCAACTGCCATATCTGTTTTTGTTTTTTTGGAAATTCTTCTTTGTGAATGATCTTCAAAATCTAAATATACAGGGTATTCGAATTGTTTATTACCCAATATTTTCAAGTATATTAGAGCTTCTTGTTTAGCTTCTTCAACATTTAAAGCGTATGAATACCAATATGTCCCAACATTTAATCCAGCTGCTTTCGCATTTCTGTAGTTTTGTTGGAATTTTGGATCTTCACCACTGTATCCGGAACCTGCTTTTAATATTACAAAATCCATTCCGTTTTGTTTAGCTAATTTCATATTAACATTGCCATTGAATTTTGAAATGTCTGCTCCTTGTTGAAATACTAATCTGTATTTGTTAGGATTAAACATTCCAAAATCAGAAACTTTTGCATATCCTTTAAATCCATTTATATCCAATTGCATCCATCCATTATTTAAAATCTTTATTACTTGCATAACTGATGAAGTATTTATATTTCTCACTGACTTTGCAGAACTATTTGCAGCATTATAAAGTTTTGTAGAATGTTTCGCAACTACAAAATCGTGCAAACCAATAGCCTTATCTTCTTCGATGATATCTGATTGATCTCTTACAGCTGGTGGCTGTGGTTTTGGTTTTACATGTTTGGCCAAAACATTTGTAACAGTACCATACACGTTAGTACCGATAGTTCTGTATCCACCGACAATATATACGTCCTTGATTGAGTTTTTGAAATTATTCAAGAATGCTATTACACTTGTGTCTAGTTTGTCTTTTGAACTTAACAAAATCGGTGCATTTAATTTTTGTGCTAATGGACTTATAGCTAGTGCATCTGCAAAATCTTCACCACTTGCGATGAATAATTTGTCCTTATTCATAGAGTTAGCCACTTTTACAGATCCATCGTATCTGTTTCTACCGCTAATTCTACCAACATTTTTGCCAGTTGCTGATTGAATATCTCTAACTGTCGCTGATGAGATTGATTGTTCTCCACCAACAACTGTCACTTTTCCAATACTAGATTTATTTCTAAGTAAATAATCTCTTGTTTCTCTAGACAAAGTTTTTCCAGAACTTAACAATATCTTAGCATTGTTGGAATGAGCATAAGATGATGCGTAAAGTGGATCGCTAAAGTTTTCTCCACTTGCAATAACGACGTTCTTTTTATTGCTCATAGCTGCAACCTTTGCGCTAGTTTCGTATCTGTCTCTTCCGGCAATTCTAGTAACTTTATTTGAATATTTCTTTAATATGTTTTCAATTCCAGAACTAATAGATTGTTGGCCACCAAGAAGATACACTTCTACAGGATTAATTCTTTGAATTTCAATTCTTGTAGCTGTTGGAAGTGTGTCTTTTTCTGTGTACAAAATAGAATATTTTCCAGCAGACAAAGTTGTCGCACTCAATGAATCGGCGTATTTTTGTGCATTAACAACAATAACTTTCTTTGCATTAGTGAATTGTTCTCTTGAAATTTTTGCAGCAGATTCGTATCTGTTTTTCCCTGCAATTCTTGTAGGAACGATTTGTCCAGCAGAATTTAACGCTTTTACTTCACTATCTTCTGATTCTTTTCCTTCAGAAACTTGTTCTTCTGAATTTCCCTTTGATACAGATTTCTCAGCTTTAATAGGCGAAACTTCTAAGCGTTCTTCTGTATCTTTTATATCTGATTTTTCAGGTGCAACTTCTTTTTCAGATTCTTTTTCATCTTTTGTAGAATCTGAAACTTCTGTTTTTTCTTCCTTTTCCTTAATATATTTATTTAAATCAGTAGATTCTGAATCTTCACGATTCAAATCATCATTTTCCTTTTTTCCATTTTGTAAGTTGTCTACGTTAGCGTATCCCAATTTAGCTTTTTTAGTCAACTTACTTTGATTGTGTGTGCTAATCGATGTATATTTGGCACTAAGCTCGTTTTCTACATCTTTCTTGTCGTTTTCTGTTTGAGCCATTGATCCTGTGGAGATCATTAGTGACACAGACAGTGCAACAAACGAGACCTTAGCAATCTCTTTTAAGTTCTTCATAGATACAACCTCCTAATATACATACATAATATCATAAAAAGTTACAAAATGGTATCAATTTTGATAATTGTTGACATTCAAAATAAATTTTGAAGATTTTCAAATAAACTAAGAAAAGTTTTTAATAAATTAAATTTTTTAAATAAAAAAATCCCCTGAGTAAAAATTACTCAGAGGAAAAATTCTTAGTCTAATTCAGCAATTGCTTCTATTTCGATTATAGCTCCTTTTGGAAGAGCTGCAACTTGAACTGCACTTCTTGCTGGTTTGTGATCCCCAAAAAATTCTGCATAAACTTCGTTCATATCAGAAAATTGTGATAAATCTTGCATGAATACGCCAACTCTTGCGATGTTTTCCACTTTGCCGCCTTCAGTTTCGATAATATGTAAAATATTATCTAATGATGCTTTTGTAGCTTTTCTTATATCAGTTTGTAATTCTCCATCAACTATTGGAAGTTGTCCTGATACATAAATTGTTTTGTTAGCAGATGTTGCTTGTGAATATGGTCCAATTGCAGCAGGTGCTTTGTCTGAATGTAAAAATTTCATACTGTCCTCCTAATTCCACAATCTTTCTATATCATAGAAAGAACGTGCTTCTTCTGTAAATACATGTACTATAATATCATTAAGATCTAGCAAAATCCAGTTACCTTCGCTGTAACCTTCTTTCCCTAAAATCTCAAAGCCATTTTCGTCGCACACTTTTTCCACCTCATCAATAATAGATTGAGCGTGGTTAGGTGCATTGGCAGTTGCAATCACAAAATAATCTGCAACGGCTGAATCTAATTTCAAAGTTACAATGTCTTTTCCAATCTTATCGTCTATCGCTTTTTGAACTAACTCTAATTCAGTCATCTATACTCCCTTCAATAAATAGTTTCTGACGTTAACACTAGTGATAGATATTTCCCTATCACCTTCTATAAGATATTTTATCGTATCATCTAGTGATTTGACAATTGCTTTATTCAAATTTATTTTGGATAATCTTCTGATTTCATCAACATCATCATAATCTCTCTTATCTTCGGTCTTATCAGCCAAGTAAATTATTTTTTCAAAATCAGTCATATTAATTCTTCCAGTTGTGTGAAATTCTATCGCATCCAAAATCTCTTCGTCATTTACGCCGTATTCTTTGTTAGCGACAATTCTACCCAAATAGCAATGCAACAACTTAGGATTTTCCATATCAGGATCGTTTTTTCTTAAATTTCTAAGCTCTTCAAATTCTTTCTTGTACCTATCCAAATACATCTCTTCGTTGTTTTTTGCGCAGTCGTGAAGTAGTGCCGCTAATTCTATTTTTGTAACGTCTTGATTGTGAAGCTTTGCTAATTCAATAGCTTTGTCCCTTACTCTCAAAACGTGTTCGTATCGTGTTTTTTTGAGCATTTTGCTCAAATTATTTTCTATTTCTTTAACTTTCATATAATTTGTTTCTCATAATATATTCAAAAACTTGATTTGGCACGAAATACCTAAAATCTTGATTTGATTGCACTTTTTCTCTGATTTTCGTAGAAGAAATATCTATAAAACTTGCAGGAATTTTTTCCACAAAATATCCCTTTGATTTCAATTCATAGGTTTTTTCATCTAGTTTGGACATTTCTTCTTGTCTTCTAATACAAGCCAAAATCTTAGTATTTTTCAAAAAATCTTCTGCATTTTCCCAAGTTTCCACACTCATCAGCGAATCCTCGCCCATTATGAAATAAAAATCATGATCGTAATTTTCTCTCAAATATTTCATAGTTTCCCATGAATATGTCACGCCATTTTTGTTAATTTCATAATCGCATACTTTAAACTTATCGTTATCTTGTGTGGCAATCTTCACCATTTCAAATCTTTTTTGTTTGTCTGTGACATTTTTATCTTGTTTAAAATTCGGATTACCAGTAGGAATAAACCACACCTCATCCAAATTTTTGTAGTTAATAGCTTCCATAGCTAATATCAAATGTCCTATATGAATGGGATCAAAAGTCCCACCCATTATTCCGACTTTAATCATCTAAATCTATTACCTTGTT
>NZ_JAGYZD010000088.1 GCF_018371055.1 Finegoldia magna
TTATTCGTCGGAGAAACGACTTGCGACGGCAAGAAAAAAGCTTGGGAAATCATGTCAAAAGATGCTCCAATGTACATCTTTGATTTGCCACAAATGAAAAGAGACAAAGACGTTGAATTCTTTAAAGATGAAGTTTATAGATACATCGACAGAATTGAAGAATTAACTGGCAACAAATTAACTCCAGAATCTCTTCACGATGCAATTGTTTTAATCAACAACAAAAGACGTGCAATGCAAAGATTATGGGAATTCCGTAAATTAGACAATGTTCCAATCAGTGGTAAGGACTGCTTATTAATTTCACAAATCGCATTCTACGATGATCCAACAAGATTTGCGCAAAAAGTAAATGAACTATGCGACGAATTGGACAAGAGAAAAGAACAAAACGTTAGCGTATACAAAAAAGGCGCTACAAGATTGATGTTAACAGGAACTCCATTGTCTATTCCAAACTGGAAACTACACCACATCATTGAATCAAGTGGAGCAGCTGTTGTATGTGAAGAAATGTGTACAGGTTCAAGATATTTTGAATTAACTGTAGATGAATCTGGAAAAACTATGGATGAAATGGTTGATCACCTAACAGATAGATACATGAAAGGTATCAACTGCGCATGTTACACTCCAAACACTGAAAGAGTTGACGACATCATCAGACTTGCAAAAGAATACAACGTTGATGGTGTAATCGATGTTAACTTAAAATTCTGTAACATTTACGATACAGAAGGTCACATTGTAGAAAAAGAACTTAAAGATCACAACATTCCAGTATTGGGAATTGAAACTGACTATACAGACGAAGACAGCGAACAATTGAAGACAAGAATTGAAGCCTTCGTTGAAATGATTGAAAATGGCAGATAAAATGAACTACATCTTGTTCAAAGATGTGGCAAACGGACAAAAACTTTACGATTTAATCAAAGAAAATTCTATCAAAGCTACGATTGCACCAACACCAAGAGTATTGGATGTGTGTTGTGGGATTTCTATATTGTACGATAACTTGGAAGACAAACCGAAAATCGAAAAAATCATAGAAGAAAACAACATCGAAATCAAGGGCTTTCACGAAATAGAACGAGACATTAATCCTAACAGGATGAAGTTTCTATAAATTGTAAAATCAAAAGAGCACACGCAGTGCTCTTTTTTGATGCTTGTGAAATGCTTAAATATGGTAAAATAGTAGTAGCAATAAAAAGGAGAATAAAATGAGAGCTGGAATTTTTCAATTTATGAATGATGCTGTTAAATTAATTAATAGTCGTTACAAATTCATAAACTTTGTTGCAGAAGAAACAAAAGAGTTTTTCAGTAAAGTTTTTGAAACGAACGAAGATGTTATTAATATTAACGCACGTGTAAAAAAAGAAGACAGCATCAAAGAAAAAATACTAAAACAAAATTATTATATAAAATGTAAAGATGTAGAGGATGTGTTCAATCTATTTCCAGATTTGATTGGAGTTAGAATAGAATGTCGTTTCAATGAAAATGAAAAAGATTTGTACGAATATTTAAAAAGACTTTTTTATTACAAAGATGAAGACGGCTATTATTATTCTAAGTATGATATGAGAATCAGACTTAACCTGGATCAACCACAACCACAAAAACAAAAAAACGGGTTCGAAATTTATAAAATCGACGCTATTTTCGTGGAAAATGACGACATGAAAATTAATTTCGAAGTGCAAATCAAATCCATGGTCAATGTGTTCTGGGGAGAGGTAGATCATTCGATTTTGTACAAAAATTCAAACTACGTTATGACTGAAGATTTGATACGTGATGTGATGTACTCAATCAATAATAACCTTACAATTATAGACAAACAATTAAACAGCGTTTACAAAAAAATGATGACAGTGGAATCCAACGAAGATGACGCTACAAGACAACAATTTAAAAGCATCATAACAAAAATGATTCACGATGGTTACATGCTCAAACTGAAATACAACTTAGGTTTTGTAATAGATATGAGAAATATCGCAAATGTAGTGAGCGATTATTTATTTTCTGTAATGGATGTTTTGGAGAAAAAACAATACGAAGAAAGATTGATCGACATATTAAACAAGGTCAATGCCATAAGTAACAAACCGATTAGTTTTGGTGAATTGTATGATTTTTCAGATATGGAATTTGGGGATTACATTCACACTTCATTTGCACAAGGACTTAACAGCAGACTGGACAAGGACTTCAACTGGAATTTCTGCTTGTCAATATTATTTGCGCTTGATGACAGAGAAAACAACGAAATTTTTATGGATTTTGTGTATTATGTGATATATTCCATAAAAAAAGTCATCGAAAAAGAAATCAGTAACTGCAATATCAACCAAACTTACCAAGATATTTTGACGGATAAATTAATGAAAGAAAGCATGAAATACTTGTCAGAATCGTATAATATTAATAATTTTTCACAAAATTCATTCGAAATAATAGGAGAAATAGTAGAAGATTTCGTAAAAGATGTGGAAAGCGTGGAAGATATCGAAAAATTAGATTTTTTAGCATTGAGAAACAAATTCTTGGAAAAATTTGAAGGAATCAAAAATGAAGATTAGATGTGGAACTGATATTCTGAGAGTTTCACGAATAGAAAACATCAAAAATCTGGATAAATTTATGAAAAAAGTCTTCACTGAACGTGAAATTTCATACATTGAATCCAAAAACAGAAGTTTTGAGACGATTGCGGGGATGTTTTGCATGAAAGAAGCAGTGTCAAAAGCTTTGAAGACTGGAATTGGTAAAATGAGTTTTATGGATGTAGAGTCTATACATGACGAGGGATTAGTTGTAAAATTAAATACAGATAAATTTCCAAAAGTTTTAGATATTGATGCATCCATTTCTCACGATGAAGAATACGCAATAGCAATGTGCGTGTTGATGTTGGAGGATTAAAATGGATTTTACAATAAAAAAACGCGATCCTTTTTCCAATAAAGGAAACTACGGAAGAGTCTGCATAGTCGGTGGATCTAACGGAATGTGTGGCAGTGTGTACTTGGCAAGCATGGCAGCACTTCGTTGTGGTAGTGGATTGGTGTACACGATTGTCCCTGAAGTTATCTCAGAAATTATGCAAATAAAATCCGTTGAGAATATAATACTTCCACTTGAGTGTGTCGACAAAAAATTGGGTGCCAATTCTATTGCTCAGATTTTAGAATATATTTCCAATAAAAACTGTGTCGCAATAGGTTGTGGCATGGGAAAAGACAAATTAAATTACGAATTGATAAAAGCCGTACTCAAAAATTTTCATAAACCAGTGTTGATAGATGCTGATGGATTGAATTCAATAAAAGACTTCAGTGAACTAGAATTTGATGATTATTCTGTTGCGATAACTCCACATCCGCTTGAATTTAGTAGACTTTCTGGATTGGATGTAGAATATATCAATCAAAATCGCGAAAAGGTCGCCACAGAATTTTCGAAAAAACACAAATGCATCGTAGTTCTCAAAGGTCATCACACAATCGTTGCAAAAAATGATGAAATATATGTAAATAATACTGGAAATGCGGGAATGGCGACTGCTGGAAGTGGCGATTGTTTGTCTGGTATCATTGCAAGTTTCATGCACAACAGAGATGTGTTCGAAGCTTGTAAATTGGGAGTGTATATTCACGGAATGGCTGGAGATTTTGCAAAACAAAAAATAGGAGAAGATAGCATTATTGCATCGGATATTATTAGAAATTTACCGGAAGCAATCAATGCCTGTAAGGAGAAATAATGTTTAAGTATCAAAGTTATTTGAAGGTTGATTTGGACAAATTAAAACACAATTACAAAGAAATAAAAAACATCAGCAATTTAGTCAAAATGTGTGCCGTTGTAAAGGCTAATGCTTATGGACAAGGCGCAGCATTTATCACAAAAGAATTGGAATATTTAGGAATAGATTACTTTGCAGTGTCCAATATAAATGAAGCCTTGGAACTTCGCAAAAATGGAATATTCAAACCAATTATGATTTTAGGCTACATTTCCAATGAAAACATTGAAGTAGCAATAAAAAACAACATCGAATTAACGGTTTACGATTACGAAACTGCAGTTGAAATCAATAACGTTGCAAAAAGTTTGAATAAAATATGCAAAGTTCACATCAAAATCGATACAGGAATGACAAGATTAGGATTTCAAGTTAGACTTGACAAAGATAAATGCTTGGAAGACATCTTCAAAATCTATAAAATGGATAATGTAGTGTTGCAAGGAATTTACAGCCATTTTTCAGATGCTGATAGCGAAGATTATTCCTATACAAAAGAACAATACAATACATACATTGGTTTTATGATTGATGTGGAAAACAGAGGAATAACTGTTCCAATAAAACACATAGCAAATGATGCAGGAGCGATAATTCACGGATATTTCTTGGATATGATAAGATGCGGAATCGGACTTTACGGCTATCACGCATCAGATTATGTAAGGGAAAATTCAAGATTAAACCTAGAAGAAATATCATCACTTTACACAACAGTGTCCATGATTAAAACAGTTCCAAAAGGAACAGACATTGGATACGGTAGAACATTCACGACAAACTCTGAAACAGTAGTTGCAACAGCGACAATCGGATATGCTGACGGCTATCCATTGGAATTATCCAACAAAGCTTATGTAATTATCAACGGCAAAAAAGCAAAAATTTTGGGAAAAGTCTGCATGGATCAAATCATGATAGATGTAACATACATTAGAGATGTAAAAGTCGGCGACAAAATTTTGTTGTTCGGAAAAGATGACATGGGAGAAATCTCGTTGTATGATTTGGCAGAAATGGCAAACACAAATGTTTATGAGCTTTTGTGCAGAGTTACAATGAGAATTCCTAGAATTTATACTAGAAATGGAAAAGTCGTAGAAGTGTGTGACTATTTACAAAAAATCAACTAATCTTAGCCCAGCTTTTAAGTTGGGCAAGTTTTTTATATTGATTTCTTGAAGTGTTTTGGATATAATAAAAATAGTTCTTAAAATAGCGAAGAGTTTATAGGGTGAGTTTATGAAGGTAAAAAGAGGAGACATATTTTACGCAGACTTAAGCCCTGTTGTTGGATCTGAGCAGGGTGGTGTAAGACCTGTCGTTGTTGTTCAAAATGATGTGGGAAACAAATACAGTCCAACCGTAGTCATAGCAGCTATTACTTCACAAATAAATAAAGCGAAATTACCAACACACGTGGCAATAGAACGATCCAAGTACGGCTTACCGAAAAATTCAGTTATTTTAGCTGAACAAATAAGAACTATTGATAAAAAAAGGCTTCGTGAAAAAGTAGGTAGCTTTGACGATAGAGTTCTGATAAAGTTGGATGAAGCTTTAAAAATATCTGTGGGTATATAATCTAAACTACATATTTTATAAAAAAGTTATCAAATTTGATTTGGTAGCTTTTTTTGTATATAATTTAAGCTATGGAAAATTACGATATTTTTAGATTAAACAACTTTTTAATATACAAAAAAACAGGAACAGATGGGTTAAGCATCTACGATTGGAACAAGAAGAAATTCGCATTCAAAAACGAAAATAGCGAACAAGAACTTCTTAAAATCAACGACATATACATCAACGACAGAAACAGTGACATCGAATTAATCGATTTAGTTGAGCGTGAACAAGAAAATTCATTTTCTTCAGTTGTGAATTACTACAGCGATATGAGCGAAGTACAACTTCACAAAAAGGCCATACTATATCTCATCAAAGACAAAGATTTTGATATGCTACAAGATTTATTCGACAAAATCGAAGATGATCAATCATATTCGTATCTATTTGTATTCGCAATCAAAAAATTAATACAATATGGAAATAGTCCGTCACTATTAAAAGGCAACATCGAATTGACAGAAGAAAACCAAGAAATAGTCACAACATTATCCATTAGCATGATATCAGATGCGCTATTGAAATATTTTGAATATTTCAAAAAGTTTTTCATCTTCACATCTAATTACGTGTTCACAATAGATGTAAGAACGTATATACTTATGAATTACATGACCAAATTCATAGCAAAATGGAGAGAATTTCTGTACAAATACTCAAAAGTCGACGACAAAGAATCCACATTCAAATTAATCAACGATTATGTAATCATGCTTTCACAAAGCTTGGACAATGATAATTACTCACTTGAAATGGAGAAAGAAATCATATCAGAAACCAAGAAATATTTGAACGAAGAAGATTATACGAATGTGTTCAAAAACTTGTCATCAATACATGATTCGTATTATTTTATA
>NZ_JAGYZD010000089.1 GCF_018371055.1 Finegoldia magna
GCTGGAGAAATGTTCAGAGTTACAACATTAGATTTAGATAATATTCCAAAAGATGACGATGGAAATGTTGATTTTTCACAAGATTTCTTCTCAAAATCTACTAACTTAACAGTAAGTGGTCAATTACAAGCAGAAGCTTATGCATTAGCATTTAGAAATGTGTATACATTTGGACCAACTTTCAGAAGTGAACACTCTAATACTCCTAGACATGCTGCAGAATTCTGGATGATGGAACCTGAAATATGTTTTGCTGACTTGGATGATGTATGTAATTTGGCTGAAGATATGGTTAGATATATCATAAAAGATGTTATGGAAAATTGTGAAGAAGAAATAAAATTCTTCAACAGTTTTATAGACAAGAACTTAATTGAAAGATTGACAAAAGTTGCAAACAAATCATTCAAAAAATTAACTTACACTGAAGCTGTTGAAATTCTACAAAAATCAGGAGAAAAATTCGAATATCCTGTTGAATGGGGAATGGATTTACAAACAGAACACGAAAAGTATTTGAGCGAAAAAGTTGTAGATGGTCCAGTATTCGTTACTGACTATCCAAAAGAAATCAAGGCGTTCTACATGAGACTTAACGACGACAACAAAACAGTTGCAGCAACAGACCTTTTAGTTCCAGGAATTGGTGAATTAATTGGTGGAAGCCAAAGGGAAGAAAGATACGAATTGTTAGATAAGAAAATGGATGAATTAGGATTCAACAAAGAAGAATACAAATGGTATCTTGATTTAAGAAAATACGGTGGAGTTAAGCACGGTGGATTTGGATTAGGTTTCGAAAGAATGGTAATGTATATGACAGGAATGTCAAACATAAGAGATGTCATTCCATTCCCAAGAACTGTTGGACATTGTGAATACTAATATTGAATTTAATTCTGTGATGTGATATCATAGTAATAAGTTTTTATAATAATATTTGAATAAAAGTAGTAAATAATTAAAAAATTTCAGAGAATTGATGGTTGGTGTGAATCAATATTTGAGATTATTGAACTTGTTTATTAATAGAATATTCGTATATCTGCGTTAAAGATTTGAGTGGGATTAACCAATAAGAGTGGTACCGCGGAATTTTATTTCGTCTCTTCTATGTAAGAGGCGAATTTTTTATTATTTGGAGGTAAAAATGGATAGATATAATCCGAATTCAATTGAGAAAAAGTGGCAAAAATATTGGGAAGAAAACAAAACTTTCAAGACTTCTGATGACAAGTCAAAAGAAAAATTCTACGCATTAGTAGAGTTTCCTTATCCATCTGGACAAGGACTACACGTAGGTCATCCAAGACCATACACTGCATTGGACATCGTTTCAAGAAAAAGAAGAATACAAGGATATAATGTTTTATATCCAATGGGTTGGGATGCATTTGGACTTCCTACAGAAAATTTTGCTATTAAAAATAAAATAAGACCAGAAATTGTTACTGAAAACAACATCAAAAACTTCAAAAGACAAATGCAATCAATAGGTTTTTCTTTTGATTGGGACAGAGAAATAAATACAACAGACCCACACTACTATAAATGGACTCAATGGATTTTCATCCAAATGTTTAAAAAAGGACTTGCTTACAAAAAGGAAATGCCAATTAACTGGTGTCCTTCATGTAAAACAGGACTTGCAAATGAAGAAGTAATTAACGGTCACTGCGAAAGATGTGGCGGTGAAGTAATCAGAAAAGTTAAGAATCAATGGATGCTTAAGATTACTGAATACGCTGATAGACTTATAGATGATTTAAAAGATGTCGATTATTTGGATAGAATAAAATCGCAACAAATAAACTGGATTGGAAGATCATACGGTGCAGAAATTAATTTTTCAATAAAAGAAGTTGACGAAAAAATTACTGTTTTTACAACAAGAGCAGATACTATATTTGGTGCAACTTACATGGTTATTTCAGTTGATCATCCTTTAATTGAAAAATATAGCGCTCAAATTAAAAACATCGAAGAAATCAGAAGTTACAGACAAGAAGTTGCTAAGAAATCGGAATTAGAAAGAACGGATTTATCTAAAGAAAAGACAGGATATAAAATTGATGGATTGACAGCGATTAATCCTTTGACTAGCAAAGAAATTCCTGTTTATGTATCAGATTATGTATTGATGACTTATGGAACAGGTGCTATTATGGCAGTTCCAGCGCACGATGACAGAGACTACGAATTCGCTAAAAAATTCAACATCGAAATGATTCCTGTAATTGAAGGATCTGACATAGAAAATTCTGCATTCACTGAAACAAATGAAGGAAATCTTATTAATTCTGAATTTTTAAATGGTTTGAGTGTAGATGAAGCAAAAGAAAAAATGTATGAATACATTGAAGAAAAAGAAATAGGTCACAAGAAAACAAACTACAAATTGAGAGACTGGGTATTTTCTAGACAAAGATATTGGGGAGAACCAATTCCATTGGTTTACTGTGAACATTGTGGATGGGTTCCTTTGGAAGAAAAAGATTTACCACTAGTATTGCCTAAGGTTGATAATTATGAACCAACAGATAATGGAGAATCCCCACTATCAAATATAGATGAATTTGTTCATACAAAATGTCCAAAATGCGGTAGAGATGCTGTAAGAGAAACTGATACTATGCCACAATGGGCAGGATCTTCTTGGTATTATTTGAGATATACTGATCCACACAACGACGAAGCGATAGCAAGTAAAGAAAACTTGGACTATTATGTTCCAGTTGACTGGTATAACGGCGGAATGGAACACACTACACTTCACTTATTGTATTCAAGATTTTGGCACAAATTCTTGTATGATATTGGAGTAGTTCCTACAAAAGAACCATATATGAAGAGAACTAGCCATGGAATGATTTTAGGTGACAACAACGAAAAAATGAGTAAGTCTCGTGGTAATGTTGTAAATCCGGATGATATCGTCAGAGATTTTGGTGCAGATACTTTGAGATGCTATGAAATGTTCATTGGAGATTTTGAAAAATCAGCTCCTTGGTCTGAAAATGGTGTTAAAGGTTGCAGAAAATTCTTGGATAAAGTTTGGAGAACGCAAGAATTAGTTGATGGAGATTCTAATTTTGAAAAAATGGAAACTTTGGTTCATCAAACTATTAAAAAAGTTTCAGAAGATTATGAAAACTTGAAATTTAATACAGCAATCGCTCAACTTATGACATTATTGAATGAATTCAACAACTTAGATAAAATTTCCGAAGAACAATTCAAGATATTCTTGATATTATTAAATCCAGTTTGTCCTCATATCACAGAAGAAATTTGGCAAAGAATGGGATATGAAGGATATGTTCACGAAGCTAGTTGGCCAGAATATGACGAATCGAAAACTATTTTGGATGTAATAGAGCTTCCTATCCAAGTAAATGGTAAGCTAAGAGCAACTGTAGAGATATCTAGAGATGCTTCTGAAGATGAAGTTTTTGAAAAAGCTATTGCAGATGATGTTGTAGCAAAATATCTTGAAGGCAAAAACGTAGTTAAGAAAATTTATGTAAAAGGTAGAATTTTTAATATAATTGTAAAATAATTTTGGTAATAGTAGATTGAGTTTTCTTAATCTACTATTATTATTGCAATAGGATATTTACACAACTATTTTACTATGATAAAATTTATCATAAATAGGAGGGCTTATGAGATTATCTACGAGAGGAAGATATGGACTTGCGGCTATGATATATTTAGGCAAAAAATATGGAGATAATCCAGTTAGTTTGAATGAAATATCTAAAGCCACAGGACTGAGTAATAATTATTTAGAACAACTTATACGAGAATTGAAAAAACAAGATTTAGTGATTTCAGTTAGAGGTGTACAAGGCGGTTATTTATTGAAAAAATCTCCAAAAGAAATTTCAGTAGCTGAAATTTTGGAGTGTTTAGAAGAATTTTTTGGAGTGACAGAATGTTCTGCAGTTTCCGGACTTTGTTCAAGAGAAGACACTTGTCCATCTAGGCTTATTTGGACTCAAATGCACGATGATATGATTAACAGCATTAAAAACGTGAGTTTGCAAGATTTAATTAGCAAAGAGAAATAGATATGCTTATTAGTTCTGAATTTTTGCGTAACGCTTTAATATTTATAACTATTATTTTCATGGTTTTTGGAACTTATTTTCTAATTACTGTGGGAAATAGTAAAGTAGACGAAAAATACAAAATTGTATTTAATTTTCATAAAATAAAAAAGACTACCATATTAATACTTATATTGCTAGGAATTGCAGCTTTATTTTCAAAATATCCAATCATATATCATACAATTAATACTTTATTGATAGGAATAGTGCTTTCATATATTATAAATCCTTTGGTAAAACATATTGAAAACAAAGGAGTTAAAAGGTCAATAGCTATTTTAATCATTTACGTTATAGTAATCCTTTTGATTATTTTATTGGGGATGATTGTTGTTCCACAAACTATACAACAAATTAAAAAAATGATAATAAGCTTACCTGGCTTTATGTCGGATATATCTGTGAAATTAAATGCTCTTAACAATAAAATATTTAAGGAATATCCGAATGTTAGCAAAATTATGTCCAACGCAATGCAAACAATTAATCAAAAGCTTGGAACTATCCAAACTTCAATATTGGACAAATTATCCCAAACAGGAAATGTTACGGGAAATATATTTAGTAATTTACTTAGAATTGTTTTAGTTCCAGTTGTAAGCTTTTATATGCTTTTAGATAAAGAAAAATGCATTGACTTTATAATGGGATTCATACCAAATGAGAATAAAGATAAATTTTTTAATATATGTTCTGATATGGATAAAGCTTACAGTGAATTTATTCGTGGCAGATTGATTATGGCGATTTTTGTGGGAGTATTGACTGCGATTGCCTTAATCATTATGAAAGTCGATTTTGCAATTATAATTGGAATACTTACTATGGTAGGCGATATTATTCCATATATTGGTCCTTTTATAGCGGTTACTCCAGCTTTTATTTTGGCTTTTTTGGACAGTCCATTAAAAGCAGTAGTTGTAGTAATTGTGTTCGTTTCTATTCAATGGGTTGAAAATAATATTCTAGCTCCTAAATTATTAGGTTCAAAAATTGGAATTAATCCATTGTTAGTAATTGTTAGTTTGATTATAGGTGGAGGAATGTTTGGAGTTGTAGGTATGATTCTTTCAGTTCCATTCGTTGCTACAGTTAAAATATTATATTTACATTTTAAAGATAAGATTAAAATGTTTTTTAAAAATTAGTGAGGTTATAATGAAAGATTACGGTTTAAATGAAATTAGAAAAAAATTCTTAGATTATTTTGGGGAAAGAGGACATCTTGTTATCAAATCATTTCCTCTTATACCACAAGATGATAAAAGTCTTTTACTTATAAATGCTGGAATGGCACCTTTGAAAAAGTATTTTACAGGTGAGAAAAAATTAAAAAAAGACAGGGCAACATCTTCACAAAGATGTATCAGAACAGCAGATATTGACGAAGTAGGAAAAACTCAAAGACATGGTACATTTTTTGAAATGCTTGGTAATTTCTCTTTTGGAGATTATTTCAAAAAAGAAGCCATTACATGGGCTTGGGACTTTTTAACAAATGAATTAGAAGTTCCAAAAGATATATTGTGGATAACTGTATATGAAGAAGACGAAGAAGCTTATAATATTTGGGTAAATGAAGTAGGAGTAAGTCCAGAAAGAGTTGTTAAATTAGGAAAAGCTGATAACTTCTGGGAATTAGATCAAGGACCTTGTGGACCATGTTCTGAAATTCACGTAGACAGAGGATTTGAATTTGATCCTAGAGAAGATGCAAAACCAGGTGATGAGGGCGAAAGATTCTTGGAAGTATGGAATTTGGTATTCACACAATTTAACAAAACTGCTGACGGAAAATACGAAAGAATTGCTCATCCAAATATAGATACTGGTATGGGTCTTGAAAGAATTACAATGGTCTTGGAAAATGCTGATAATATTTTTGAAATAGGACTTGTAAAAGATATAATCAAAACTATTGAAGAAATTTCAGGCGTAAAATACAAAGAAAATCATCAAAACGACGTATCAATCAGAATTATTGCTGACCATGTTCGTGCTATGACATTTTTAATATATGATGGCGTTATTCCAAGCAATGAGCAAAGAGGATATGTTCTAAGAAGACTAATAAGAAGAGCTTGTAGACACGGAAAATTGTTGGGAATAAACGACAGTTTTATAGAAAAAGTTATAGATTCTTGCATTAAAGTTTATGAATCTGGATATCCTGAATTAAAAGAAGAAAGAGATA
>NZ_JAGYZD010000090.1 GCF_018371055.1 Finegoldia magna
GGAAAGTTCTTAAAGAAGGGAGACAAATAATTGGCTAAGTTTGGATATAATAAAAAGCTTAGAAAAAGATTGTTCTTCTTCTTTGTTACTTTGATTCTCATATTGACGATTGCAATATCAAATAGCAATAAGGAGTATATGTCTATCGGAGAAAATGCTATAGGAACAGTGATTTCTCCTGTAAACAAAGTGTTTTATGTGATTGGATCCAAATTCAAAGAATCTTTTAATTATGTTTTTGGAACTAAAAAAATGCGTGAAGACAATCAAAAACTTATTGTAGAAAACGCAAAGTTGAAAAAAAACGTAGATAATTTGAACAAAGTTATAGGTGACAAGAGATATTTGCAAGAAGAATACGAACTTTTGAGTAAGGATAGGACTATAAAAACAAAAGCTTTCATAACAGGAAAAGATCCTGGAAATATTTTTACGAGATTTAGTATAGATAAAGGCTCAATGGATAAAATCAAAAAAGGTGACATCGTGATAGAGGCTGTGTCTTCAAATGATGGAATCGAAAAAGGTTTAGTTGGAGTTGTAACGGAGGTTGGACTTAACCATAGCAAAGTGGACACTATTATGAATAGCGGAAACAACGTAGGGTTTAGACTAGCAAAGAGTGAAGATGTTGGGATTTTGAATGAAAAAGAAAAAGATATTTTAAAAGGATATATGTACGATTCTAATGCTGATGTAAAAGTTGGAGATATTATTACAACATCGGGACTTGGAGGAGTGTATCCGAGAGATATCAAAATCGGTGAAGTAACAGAAGTTATCAAGACAAAGGATAATTTTACCAAAATTATCAAATGCAAATCCCAAATCAACTTCAACAATATGTACCGCGTTCTTATAGTTGATGGACAAGGAGTGAATTAGATGAACAAATTAAAAATATTTTTGATAGTTTTGTTGGACATCATAATCCAAGCGACACTTCTTTCCAGAATTTCAGTATTCAACGTGTACACAAATATTTCCATACCGATAGTTGTGTTATTGTCCATAGGATTTGGCGCATACACAGGCTCATTAAACGGTATGATAATCGGGCTAATCGAAGATGCGATATTCAGCCCCGTTATCGGAGTAAGAGCGTTGATATATTTTACAGCAGGATTTTTGATTGGAAATAGTGAAGCTGGAATTAATAAAGAAGACCCAAGAAGTGGTATGATACTCACATTTTTTGTGACTTTGTACTACACTCTTGTACATTATTTCGTAATATACATTACAGGAAATGGATTCAACGTAGCTTATCTTAAAGGACCGATTTTAATCGA
Organism: Finegoldia magna; assembly: GCF_018371055.1. Taxonomy (GTDB): domain Bacteria; phylum Bacillota; class Clostridia; order Tissierellales; family Peptoniphilaceae; genus Finegoldia; species Finegoldia magna_I. The sequence continues at coordinate 1,293 of NZ_JAGYZD010000090.1, forward strand.
AATGATTTTAAATGTTCTATTGTATTATGTTTTGTTCAAATTGTTCAAAAAAATATTTAAATTTCCAAAATTTAAGTTTATTTGAGGTACAAAATGAAGAAATTTAACAATAAATTTTTGAAAAAACTCGAAAAATACGATAGATTTACGATAATTATTGTAATATTGGCGATAATGATGGCCGTACTTACTTTGAAATTAATGCATTTGACATTAGTCAAAGGAAGTTATTACAGAGATATTTCCAAGAATAACAGGCTTCGTGAAGTCAAAATTCCTGCTCCTAGGGGAAATATTTACGATAGAAATGGTGAACTTTTAGCGACGACTAAAAATGTGTACGTTGCTAATTTGTACAAAGATCAAATCAAACAAATGAGTATTGATGATAGCAATGATGCTTTGCTGAATTTGTCTAGAATTTTGGAAAAAGATGGGTCAATGAACACAGAAGATTTTCCAATCGCACTGAATGCTTTTACTTACAGAAATACGGACGATTATTTGAAAGAAGACAAATCTCCTTTGGACAAAGTCGCATCAATTGTCATGGATAAAAACATAATGGCAAATCTAATAGACAAGACTTACACACAAGAAACAAATCAAGGAATTTATAAGAAAACTGTCCTAGATTATTGTTTGAATGCACTTCGTTCAAAAGGTTTGACTTTGAAATTGGATCGTAAAGACAATACAAAGTTTGATACCAATGACAAAGAAACTGTAAAGTTACTTAAAAAACACGGATTAAAGGAAACTTCAGATGTGAATTCTGCGATTGCTACGATAATCCAAAAAGACAAATCAATTATCAGAAAACTTTTGAACGACAGCGTCATTAGGTCGATGGTCTACAAGGAATTGGAAAAGGACAACCTTCAAGATAATGTCGTTCTTAAAGATATGGAACTGAAAGACAACCAAAAACTTTTGGAGAAAAAAGTTGAAATGATGAAGTTGTCTAATAAAATTGATTTCAAAACAGAAGCTTCTGACGATTTTGTAAATATTGTAAAAGACAACACGATGGTTGAGCTTTTGAAAAAAGTAGATGTAGAAGATGACAAGAAAACTGTCGTGTTGGAAAAAGCTCTGAACTTACTCAAGAAAAATGGAATACAAACAAATGTGGAGTTTAGTTTGGATGAAAAAGACAAGCAAAATCCAAAAGTTAAGGCTAAGTTTGTCACAGAAAGTAAAAAGTCTACAGATCCTTTCAAACACGTTGCGGATTTATTGAATTCGAATAATTTGGCGTATAAGTTCATCACAGACGACGATATCAAACTTATAGCTCAATCGGTAAATACTGAAAACAACATCAATCCTTCGATTAGTGTCAATGATTGGAAGTACATTTACCAAAAAAATATGGAAGATTTCTACAAGAGTTACGACAAGGATATCAATTCTGATGTTAAAATTCTTTACGAAGAGATTTTGAAGAAAAATAAATGCGAAAAATATTCAAAATACGACGCGTACAACATTGTAAGTATTTACAATCAATTGAAAAACAAAGGACAAAAAGGTTATGAGCCAATCGCTCTAAGCTATAATTTAACTGAAGAATCTGTAAGTAGCATAGAAGAAAGATTCGTCAAAAACCTAGGAATAGAAGTAGCGACTAGATCTGTACGATATTATCCTAATGGTGAAGAACTTAGCCACGTATTGGGATATATTGGAAAGATTTCTACTGAAAAAGAAATTGAAGAATACGTAAAACAAAAAGGCTACAGTAAGGATGCTTTGATAGGTAAGACGGGAATTGAGGAAAGCAAAGAAGATGCATTAAAAGGACAAGACGGATCATTGAGAGTTATGGTCGACAGCAAAGGAAATAGAACTGAAACTTTGTCTGAGAAAAAAGCAATTCCTGGCGACAATGTGTATTTGAGTATTGACACTAATGTTCAAAGAGTTGCTGAAGAATCTTTGAAAAAATCTATAAAAGCTGTAAGCACTGGTGGGACTTATGTATCCGAATGGGGCGACAAAACTTTAGCTGGATATAAAAATGCGAAAAGTGGTGCAGCAGTTGCAGTAGATGTTGAAACTGGAGAGATACTAGCGATGGCTTCATTCCCATCGTACAATCCAAATTTGTTTTCAACGGGGATTTCGCAAACTGATTGGGAAAGTTTACAAGCAGAAGATCCAAAAGATCCAATATCTCCAAGACCTTTGTATAACATTCCAATGCAAGCAGCGATGCAACCTGGTTCTATTTTTAAACTTAACACTTCACTTGCAGCATTAGAAGGCGGATTTGATCCTTATCACGAAATAAAATGCGGAGGGTACGTCGATGTCGGCGGTTCAATATTCGGTTGTTGGATATGGAATGAACACAAAGGAACTCACGGCAGCGAAAATGTAATGAAAGCACTCAGAGACAGTTGCAACTATTATTTCTATTCTCTAGCGCTTGGAAAAGATCAAAGACGTTCCAAAGATTTGGGTTATCAATTAAGTATTGATGAATTGGTATCTACTGCGAGAAAACTTGGACTTGGAAGCAAAACAGGAATTGATATAAATGTTCCAGCTGAAAACTCCGGAACTGTTCCAGATCCACAAATAAAAGAAAACAACTTCAAAGCTATATTCAGAAGATTTTTGGAAAAGAATGCAGAAAAATATGTCAAAGAAGGAGAAGTATTTACTCCAAAGGAAATGAAATCCAAAATCGACAAAATAGTTTTACTTGCAGACGATAAAAATCTTCAAACAAGGACAAACATTATAAAAACATTGGATAGTTTGGGATTTGATCCAGAAAAAAAATTGGATGGAGAGAGAAATTCGTTCTCCGATAAAATAAAATTCGATTATTTAAACCAATCAAAATGGAATATCGGAGATATGTTAAACGTAGTTATTGGTCAAGGACAAAACGCATACACTCCACTTCAAATGGCAAGATATATGTCTGCATTTGCAAATAATGGATATTTGAACAAATTATCACTTGTAAATGAAATAAAATCCAATGATAATTCCATATCGCTATTTAAAAACGCAAAGAAAAGCGAAAGAATTAAATTGAAAAACTACGAAAATTTGGAATATATTAGAAAAGGACTTCACTTGGCAACGACAGAAGGATATGAGAAAAACACATTCAAAAACTTCCCAGTTTCTGCAGGAGTGAAGACAGGAACTGCGCAAGTAGGCGTTAATCCAGTTACTGGAGAAACTTATGACAACCACGCATGGATGATTGGATTCGCTCCAGTTGAAAATCCAAAAATTGCAGTGGTAACAGTCATTATGCAAGGTGGAACGAGCACGAACAACGGACCGATGACAAGAGATATCATGGCAGAGGCGTTGAAGTTAAAACACGATAAAGATAAAGAACAAGAAAATACTGAGAGTGAGAATGATATGTATGAAAACAGTACTCGTTAATTCAAAATTACAAAAAAAGGCTTTGTTGATACAAAGCCTTTGTAATTTATTAGATGGGAAAATTTTAATAGTAAATTCGGAAAATTCAAGACAAATAGAATATGCATTGGGTGTGGAGGATTACTGCGTTTATGACACGTTGGATGTGTTGAGTAATGTAGTTGATTACAAGAAATCCATGATAAAAATCACAGAAGATAAATACATCATACCTTCAACCGTAAAACCCGACAAATATTCTGCAACGATTGATGATTACAAAAATTTATTAGATAAATTAAATGAGTTTGACATTGTAATATTCACAGAAAATATCGGGATAGAATTTGATGAAGAAATAATGTGGGGAGATGAAGAAAAATCTCACGCAAAAAAATTATTTCAAATTACAGATTCCTCATCCAAGAGGAAATCTGATTACAAATACATTGGGAAATTAGAATTCACAAAAGAATATGAAAAGAAAATTAATTCCTATTCAGAAGATGTAGATGCAAAAATAACAGAAATTATCGACAATTACAAACAAGACAAAGAAGGCAAAATCGGATTTTTCGACAGGATATTCAAAAGATGAAATACCTATTTATTGACAAAAACACTTGGGGTTACTACGATGATGAGCTGAAATTGTTGGGAGATTACGACAGTGAGCTGGGTAACATTTACGTCGCCAAAATCACAAAATACGACAAGAAACTCGACGCTTTTTTTATAGAATATGACAAAAAGAAAACTGGATTTCTCAATAATACGTCTTTCACAAAAGATTTGAAACCATCAGACGAAATACTCGTTCAGATGACAAAAGAATCTATAGGTGACAAATACCCCAAATTCACAACTAAAATTACAATAGAAACAGAAAATTTGAAATACACAAACAGCGACAAATTAACATTTGAAGGTAAACAAAAATACAAAGACATCGATGATTTCAAACAAAAATATACATTTACAGGAATTGTGGGAGAAAATTTCTTCAAAGAAGAAAAAGCACAACAAGAAAAAGAAATGAATTTTATTGTAAATAAATTACACTACATTGAAACAGAGAAGAAATTCCTTCCGATTCCGAAACTTTTGTACAAGAAAAATCCCGTGGACAAAATCATTCAAGAAGAAAATGTAGATTATTTGATAACTAATGACAAAATTGTTTACAGACAGTACAAGGGGATTTTGAATGTAAAATTTGATGAAAATTACAATTATAACTATGATAATTTGATAAGTCGTGATATAATAGATAAAAATTCAGAAATAATAAAACTGGACAATAACGCAGAAATTGTTATCCAAAAAACTGAAGCAATGTGGGTTGTGGATGTGAATTCTTCTCAAATGATAGTGAGTGAAGATTATTTCCACGAACTAAACACAAAAGCTTTGAAGAAAATTCATCAAATGATTTATTTAAAGAAGATGGTGGGCATGGTTATTGTGGATTGTGTCAGAGAGGGTGACAACAAAAAGTTATCAGATTTTATTAAAGATGAATTTTGTGAACCGAATATAAATTTTCATGGATTTAGCAATTTAAATCTATTAGAATTCACAGTAAAACTTGACAAATAAATGAAATTACTGTACA
>NZ_JAGYZD010000091.1 GCF_018371055.1 Finegoldia magna
TTTTTCTAAGCCTAATTTTTAGGCTTATTTAACGTGCCATAAATTTCAAGATAAATTATTTTTTATTTTCTCTTGACATTTGATAGCTGGTCTTAAATACTACATTATATATAAAGAATATCACAAAAAAATTACCTATTCAAATTTTAATAACACAAACTATTTGATATAATCTGTAAAGGAAAGGTGTTTTATAAATTATGAGAAATGATGATGAAAAATTCATGCTTAAAGCCATTGAACAAGCGAAAATTGCCTTTGATTTGAATGAAGTTCCGGTTGGATGTGTAATTGTAAAAAACGGAGAAATAATAGCTAAGGCTTATAATAGTGTGGAGCGCGATAATAATGCGACTATGCACGCAGAACTAAAAGCTATAAATCAAGCAACTGAGGTTGTAGGAAATTTCAGACTGGATGATTGCACTATGTATGTGACATTGGAGCCATGTGTGATGTGTACTGGAGCATTGGTGTATTCGAGAATACCTAGAGTTGTTTTCGGGGCTTTTGATAAAAAAAGAGGAGCCTGTGGGTCTTTGATTTCGTTAAATGATTATGAAGGGCTTAATCATAAAATTGATGTGGAGAGCATTATGGAACAAGAGTGCGTGGATTTGATGCAGAGTTTTTTCAGGAGGATTCGTGAAAAAAATAAAAATAAATAGATTAAACGATTATTTAAAAAAGACATACGGAACTAAAGTTTACAAATTGCCGTTGGATGGTGGATTTAGTTGTCCTAATAGAGTTAATTCCAAAGGTTGTATTTTTTGTTCTGAAAGTGGATCTGGTGAATTTACTTTTAATGAATATTCAATCAAGGAGCAAGTCGAATTGCAAATTAAAAGATTATCTGAAAAGAAAAAAGCAGACAAATTCATTGCGTATTTTCAATCGTTCACCAATACTTACAAGCCAGTAAATGAACTTAGAGAAATTTACTCAGATGCTATTGATAACAAAAATGTGTTGGTGCTTGATATAGCCACCAGAGGAGACTGCTTAGATGATGAAAAGATAAAACTTTTGCGCGATATAAACAAACAGGTAGATGTGTGGGTTGAAATGGGACTTCAATCTACAAAAAAATCTACAATAGAATTGATTAACCGTGCATACAGCAATGATGTTTATTTTGATATGGCAAAAAAACTAATGGATAATGACATTAAAGTAATCTCGCATGTAATAGCAGGCCTTCCATATGAAACTGAGAATGATTTTTTGGAAAGTGTGTATCAAACGCAAATGCATGATATTTGGGGAATCAAAATTCATTCATTATATATACAAACAGATTCAAGGTTATACGATTATTATCTACGAAATAAATTTAAAATTCTAACGATGGATGAATACACTGATTGGGTTGTAGATAGTTTCAAAATTTTAAACGAGGATACTGTTGTGCATCGAATGACAGGAGATGCTTACAAGCCAAAACTTTATCTTCCTAAATGGTCTTGTGATAAATTGAAAGTAATTTCTGAGATAAATAGTAAAATTAAAACATACAATACATAAAAAAATTTATTGAAGTTTTTGTGCGTTTGAAATATACTAACTTAGTATAGGAATATGGAGGGAATAACAAAAATGAAAATCCACATGGGATTAGATGTAGGTTCAACTACTGTCAAGCTTGTCATTATAAATGAAAACTACGAAATTTTATTCCAAGAATACACTAGACATCGTTCTGACATAGAAGAAACTACCAAAAATGTTCTTAAACAAGCATACGATTCACATCCAGAGTTCAAAAATAGCGATTGTACAATTATGGTCACTGGAAGTGGCGGAATGTATGTTGAAGATAATCTAAATATCGAATTTATACAAGAAGTTGTAGCTGGAACTACAGCTATAAAAAAATATATCCCTAATGCTGATGTGTGTATTGAGCTTGGGGGAGAAGACAGTAAGATAACTTATTTAAAAGGAAATGTAGAACAAAGAATGAACTCCATCTGCGCAGGCGGAACTGGAGCGTTCATAGATCAAATGGCAGCTTTGTTAAAAACAGATGCTTCTGGGCTTAACGAATTAGCCAAAGATTACAAGAAAATTTTTTCGATTGCAAGTAGATGCGGAGTATATGCAAAAACTGACATTCAAGCTTTGATCAACCAAGGTGCAACAAAAGAAGACATGGCAGTGAGTGTATTCCAATCTGTTGTCAATCAAACAATATCAAATCTTGCTTGTGGAAGACCTATTGAAGGGAACATCGTATTTTTGGGTGGACCGCTTTATTTCTTATCAGAATTAAGAAATAGATTCATCACGACACTAGATGACGGTGTGAATACATTCTACAGCCCTGAAAATGCGCAAGTATTTGTAGCATTGGGAGCGGCTATTGCATCAATGGATGAAGAAGTTGTGAAGTATGAAGATTTGTTAAACAGATCTTATGACAAAAAGCAAGAAATTGATGATGAATTAATACTTGAGCCACTATTTAAAAATGAGAATGAAAAAGAAGAATTTTACGAAAATCACAAAAAATCTAACGTAAAATTCAAAAATCTTGACGAAGTACAAGGAAACTTGTATTTGGGAATTGATGCGGGTTCAACTACTAGTAAAATTGTAGTAATTGATGAGGATTGCAACATTGTTTACGATTTTTATGCAAATAACCAAGGTAATCCACTTGATTTAGTTAAGGAACAATTATCTGTAATTTATTCTAAACTAAATGATAATCAAAAAATTGCAAGTAGTGGTATAACAGGTTATGGTGAAGATTTTATAAAACAAGCTTTGTCGGTAGATTTTGGCGAAGTAGAGACAATAGCACATTTGACTGCTGCTAGATACTTTGATCCAGATGTTGATTTTGTTTTAGATATTGGCGGTCAAGACATGAAAGCTATGCATGTAAATGATGGAATAATTGATTCTATTCAATTAAACGAAGCATGTTCGTCTGGTTGTGGGTCATTTATTGAAACATTTGCTCACAGTTTGAATTTATCTGTACAAGAATTTCAACAAAAAGCACTTGAATCAGAAAATCCTGTAGATTTAGGTTCAAGATGTACAGTTTTTATGAATTCAAAAGTAAAACAAGCACAAAAAGAAGGCGCTAGTGTAAGCGATATTGCAGCAGGTTTGTGTTATTCAGTTATCAAAAACGCAATCCAAAAAGTTATTAAACTTAGAGATCCATCAAAATTAGGAGAACACATTGTAGTTCAAGGTGGTACATTCTACGGTGATGCGATTTTAAGAGCTTTCGAAAAAATCACAGGTAAAGTTCCTACAAGACCAAATATTTCAGGGCTTATGGGAGCTATGGGAATGGCGTTGATTGCAAAAGAAAAATCAGCAGGATATTCTACGATTTTATCTGAAGACGAACTTGAAAAATTTGAATACACTCAAGAACAAGCAGAATGTAAATACTGTTCTAACCATTGCAAATTGACTATCAACAAATTTGCAAATGGCAAGAAGTTTGTAACTGGAAATAGATGTGAAAGAGGAGCTGGAATTAGTCTGGATAAAAAAGATAAGCTTCCAAATATGTACGACTATAAAAACAAAAGATTATTTGGATATAAGAGCATTCCAGAAGATAAAGCAAGAGCGACTGTAGGAATTCCTAGAGTGTTGAATATGTACGAAAATTATCCTTTCTGGCATACATTCTTCACGAATTTAGGATACAGAGTTGTATTGTCCTCAAAATCATCAAGAGAAATTTATGAAAAAGGAATTTCTTCGATTACAAGTGAAACATGTTGTTATCCTGCAAAATTAGTTCACGGTCACATTGAAGATTTATTAGAAAAAAATGTCGATATGATATTCTATCCTTCGGTATTTTTTGAAAAACAAGAATATGATAAGGCGAATAATCACATTAACTGTCCGGTAGTTACTGGATATCCGGAAGTTATAAAAAATAATGTAGATGGATTGAAAAATACGAAGTATTTCAACCCATTCATATCATTCCAAGATAAAAATAAATTAAAGACAAGACTTATCGACGAATTAAAAGAGCTAGGACTTTCTGATAAGGATATTTCTAACAGCGTTGATAGAGCATGGGATGAACTAGAAAAATACAGAAAAGATGTAAAGATTGAAGGAAAGAAAGCTTTGTCCAAAATTCGTGAAATGGGCAAAAAAGCAATTGTGTTAGCTGGTAGACCATATCATGTCGATTCAGAAATCAATCACGGAATCCCTGAACTTATCACTTCATTAGGCCTAGGAGTTTTGTCAGAAGATTCTATAATTGATTACGATGACGATGTAGATAGCGATTTGAGAGTATTGGATCAATGGGTATATCATTCAAGACTTTACAGAGCAGCAGAAATTGTTGGAAACAGTGAAGATTTGGAAATGGTTCAGCTTAATTCATTTGGTTGCGGAATTGATGCTGTAACTACAGACCAAGTTAATGAAATTTTGTCTGCGAAAGGAAAAATATATACTGTTTTAAAAATCGATGAAATTAGTAACTTAGGCGCTGTTAAAATCAGAATAAGATCATTGATACAAGCGCTTGAAAAGAAAAACTTCGTTCCAAATGTGAAAAAATCATATCACGTCGAAAAAGTTGAATTCACTAAGAAAATGAAAGAAGAATACACGATTCTAGCACCACAGATGGCGCCTGATCACTTTGAAATAATGGAATCATTATTCAAAGATAATGGCTACAAGGTAGAATTTTTGAAAGATGTTAATTCAAAAGTAATCGACGAAGGATTAAAATATGTAAACAACGACGCTTGTTATCCATCTATAACTGTTGTTGGACAAATGATGGAAGCTATAAATTCTGGTAGATATGACACTGACAAACTAGCTTTATTAATGAGTCAAACTGGTGGAGCGTGCAGAGCAAGTAACTATGTTGGATTTATAAGAAAAGCGTTAAAAGAAGCGGGATATGAAAATATTCCTGTAATTGCTATTTCTTGGCAAAATATCGAAACAAACGAAGGCTTTAACCTTTCTCCATTAGTATTACAAAAAATGATAGTTGCTGTTTTGTACGGCGATTTGATAATGAGATTATCAAATTTCACTAGAGCTTACGAAAAAGAAAAACAAACTGATTTGCTAAAGCAAAAATGGATTGAAGAATGTCAAAAGAGAGTTTTGAAATCAAGTTCAAAACTATTTAGACAAACTGTAGATGAAATTATTGAAGATTTCTCAAAAATAGAATTATTGGATATACAAAAACCAAAAGTTGGTATTGTCGGAGAAATTCTAGTAAAATATCTTCCTCAAGCTAATAATAATTTGCAAGATTTATTAGAAAAAGAAGGCTGCGAAGTGGTTATGCCTGATTTGACTGATTTTGTGCTTTATTGCTTGAGAAATGAATACCACAAGGGAAACTTCTTATCCAAATCCAAATTCACAGGATTTATGTGTAACATGGGAGTAAATTTGATTGAACATTATAGAAAATACATCAGAAACCAATTAATCAAATCGAAGTTTACTCATCCACTTAAGATACAAGAATTAGAAGATTATGCACAAGAAGTTGTATCGCTTGGAAATCAATACGGTGAAGGTTGGTTGTTGACTGCGGAAATGATAGAATTAATTCATATCAACGCTAACAATATTGTATGTATTCAACCATTCGGTTGTCTTCCTAACCATATCACAGGAAAAGGCGTTATCAAGAGAATTAGGCAATTGTATCCGCAAGCAAACATAATTCCAATTGACTACGATCCTGGTGCAAGTGAAGTAAATCAAATTAACAGAATCAAGCTTATGCTTTCACAAGCAAAAGAGAAAATTAATAATTAAAACTTACAAAAAATCAAAATTAGTGTAAATTTTCATTGTTTTTGATATAATTAAATAAGTGTTATGACAAAGCACCGGTAAATCCGAGTGCTTTGTTCATTAAGAAAGTAATTGGAGGAAAGAATGAAAAAAAGAGCTGTTATTGTCTTTTTTATTTCGCTGGCACTATTTTTGGGAGTGTATTTCGGTGCTGGTAAATTTTTGGGAAGCTTAAAAACAACTGGCTCTGATATTAAAGGCGATGAATTAGGAAAAAACAATGTAATTGAACAAAATATACCGGATGAATTTTTATTTGTGCTTTTAGGAATTGATAAGGAAGTAAGCACAACTGATCATCAAAGATCTGATACTATAATGGTTTGTAAAGTCAACTTTAATTCTGGTAATGTGGACATACTGTCTGTGCCAAGAGATACTCAAATTAGATTGAATGGAAATATTCACAAAGTAAATGC
>NZ_JAGYZD010000092.1 GCF_018371055.1 Finegoldia magna
ATAAAAAGTATCCGGTGATTTCGGCAAATCTTGGGCAAAAGCATTTACATTAAAAATTAATAAAAAAGCTAAAACAAATGAGAATATCAATCTAAATTGTTTTCTCATTATTTATTTGTCCTATTCAAAGTTAACTTGTGGTGCTTTTTGTGCTGAAGCATCTGCTTCAAAGTATTTTTCAGAGCTAAATCCCATTAATCTAGCAAATATTACTGTTGGGAATCTCTTAACTTTTTGATTGTATGATTTTACAACTGTGTTGTAATTCTTTCTTTCTGTAGCGATTCTGTTTTCTGAACCTGCTAATTCATCCATAAGTTGTGTAAAGTGGGTATCTGATTTTAGTTCAGGATATCTTTCTACAACAACATTCATACCGTTTAATGCACTTGTCAATTCATCATTTGCTTTTGCTAATTCTTCTGGATCTTTGGCATTTTTTACACCAGCTCTAGCTTCAGATACTTTGATGAATACATCTTCTTCATGCTTTGCAAATCCTTTTGCTGTGTTAACCAAGTTTGGAATCAAATCCGCCCTTCTTTGAACAACGTTTTGAACTTGTGCATATGCTTCGTTCACATTTTCCTTTGATTGAACTAATCCGTTGTATTGTGGCACTAATAATAATGCTAACACAACAATAATCCCTATAATAACTCCTGCTTTTTTCATACTTCCTCCTATTGTCTAATCTTAATTAATTCCATATTATCTATACATTCTTGAACCAAGGCTTCAATGTCTAGGTTTTCTTCTTCTCTTTTGACATCGTAAATTCTTGGTTTAGTCACTGGTCTTTTTGGCGTAAACACCGTGCAACAATCTTCAAAAGGCAAAATTGATGTTTCGTAAGTTCCTATTTCTCTTGCTATTTCTATGATTTCTGTTTTATCACTTGCAATCAAAGGTCTTAAAATAGGAAGACTTGTAACTTCGTTGATAACTGAAACTCCTTGAATAGTTTGACTTGCAACTTGACCCAAGCTTTCTCCTGTAATCAAAGCGTCAATTTTGTTTTCATTTGCAATTCTTTCTGCAATTCTCATCATAAATCTTCTAGAAATGATAGTCATCATTCTTTCCTTGCAGTTTTTGGTGATAGCTTTGTACACTGGAAGCAAGTTCACAGAATAAAAGTTAATATTACCAGTATAATAAGAAACTTCTTCTGCTAATTGCTTAACTTTTTCAAACCCTCTTTGACTTGTGAATGGGTAGCTGTGGAAGTGCAAACAATCCACACGAACTCCTCTTTTTGCCATTAGAAAAGCAGCAACAGGACTATCTATACCACCTGATAATAACAACAAACCTCTTCCAGAACTTCCAATTGGAAGACCTCCCCATCCTTTTATTCTATCCGTGTAAACATAACAATTATCCTTAATGTCTACATAAACAAAAAAGTCAGGATTTTTGATGTCAACCTTAACATAATTTCCGTATTTTTTTAATATCGTGCCACCTAAAAGCGGATTCAATTCTGGCGATTTTGGTTCAAATTTCTTGTCAACTCTATGAACATCAACTTTGAAAGTTTGAAGTTTGTCTTCGATAATTTTACCTTCTATTATCTTTAATACCCCGTCTTGCATACTTTCAACCGTTTTTTCACATTTTATGCAAGGACTAATGTACACAATTCCAAAAACTTTTTTAATTTTGTCTATCATTTCATCAAAATCATTGACATCAGCCTTGATGTACAACTTACCTTGTTCTTGATAGTATTCTTCTATTTTATAATCAGAAATCGCATCCAAAATCTTACTTATTGCACGTTTTTCGAAAGTGTGTCTATTCTTTCCTTTTAATGTTAGTTCTCCAAAACTAACCGATATATACCAATCTAACATTTATCTCCTCATAATATCTCTAATATCTTCTAATCTAAGCTTTAATTTCTCAACAAATATATCCAGTACATCCTCAGGCGTATCATCAGTAAATGAAATTCTTATACATCCATCTGAAAACTCATCAGGTGTGTTAATACTTTGGATAATTCTTGATTTTTTGGAACCATTACATGCACTCCCAGTAGAAATATAAATTCCATCTTGTTCCAAATAATGTAGCAAAACTTCACTCTTAATGTAATTAAAGCATACGTTCGTAATATATGGACTGTATCCTTCTAGTTTGGAATTAAAATACACACCATCAATTTTTGATAACTCATCCATCAAATATGACTTCATCTTGTATAATCTGTCGTAAGTCTCATCAATTTTTGAAAAAACTTCTTCACTTGCGCATTTCAATGCCACAATTCCCGCTACATTTTCAGTTCCCGGAGAAATTCCAGACTCTTGTGATCCACCTATTATAAGAGGCTTTACTCTTTCAGGATTTCTTATGAAAATCGCACCAATTCCTTTTGGAGCGTGGATCTTGTGACCACTAATTGTGTAGAAATCAATCTTCGCTTCATTAATATCCAATTTAATTTTGCCAAAACCTTGAATCCCATCAACATGAAACAAAGTATTAGGATTTTTCTCTTTAATTTTTTTCCCCAATTCTGTAATTGGAAGAATTTTACCAGTTTCATTATTAACATGCATAACTGAAACTAAACGTGTTTTTTCATTTATCAAATCAATAATATCTTCGACTTTAAAATCATCACTTACATTTACAAAATGAACTGTCCTATTTTCCTTCAATTTATTATAAGTCTTAAACACAGAAGAATGTTCGATATTTGTAGTTATAAATTCTTCTTTTTTATCATTTGTAACACTACCATTGATTGAAATATTATTACCCTCAGTTCCGCAAGATGTAAAGAACAAATTCTCTGATCTTACATTTAATAAGTTTGCGATTGTATTTCTTGAATCAGTAACAAGTTTTTCAGCTCTCATTCCAAAATCGTACAAACTTGAAGGATTACCAAAATCAACAGTCATTGCATTAACCATTTCTTTTACTGCATTTTCCGACACTTTTGTAGTAGCAGCATTATCTAAATATATCATTATATCCCTTCATTTCTATTTAAAATCATACTAATATTATAACATGTAGAGAAAATTTACCAAAATAATAGTATAATGGAAATGGTGATAAAATGAATGAAAATCAGGCTATTATAAATATAGAAACAACAGGAATCGATCCTCACAAAAACCACATTTATCTTATAAACATATTTACAAATGATAGATACTATAATTTTTACTCAACAAATAATGAAACTGAAGAAAAAATTATAAAATCAGCTTATAAAATCATACAATACAAACAAATTATTTGCTTTAGTGAATTTGACGTAAAATTTATAAATACAAAAATAATAAAATACACAGAATTTGATGTCATTAATAATTTTATTTACTTGCAAAAATTAATTAGAAATTACTACAATTCAAAATTCACTTCACTTAAAGCAAAAGATTTGTCATCAAAATTATTCGATATTAATTTAGATGATAAATCAAAATCTGTGAAATTATATAAAAAGTTCTCAAAATCGAATCGTATTTCAGATGAATTAATAGAATGTGCCAAAACATCAATGAGTTTTAAGATAAAACTTTACAATTATATGAAGAATTTCTTTGAAGAAAATTGTGATACATTTGATGTGTACACAAATTTCGTTAGATATTTGCTATATGATATTAAGAAAATAAAAAATAACTTAGAAATTAGTTTGATTACAGATAATAAAATGGAAATTGATGCAATGTATGAATCAACTCAAATCAAATCACAGGGAATGTTTATGACTTTAAGTTTGAGTTTGCATGAAGGGTACATTGAAGATGATTTTGTGGAATGCGCAATGACAAGTATGGAAAACAATTATAATTTAATAAACAATTACTACCCTTTAGTCATAAATGATGAATTTATTTATGATAATATTAAAGAATTAGTAAAATACACACTTATGGAGATTTTTAATGAATAAAAGGACAAAACAAATATTGTTTGCAATATTAGGAAACTTAATAATCGGATTTAGTATCGGAATACTCAGACTTTCAAAATTAGGTGTAGATCCTCTTAGTTTTATGAACAGTGGATTTTCTGATTTTTTGAATAAAGATTTTGGAACTGTAATTACTGTTACCAATTTCATATTAATTGTTATTGTATTTTTAGGCCACAGAAAATCTATCGGACTTGGAACAGTCATAAATATGGCGACTGTAGGATACAGTGCTGATTTTTCGTATATGCTACTAAAATTTATGGATACTGACAAATTTTGGGTTAACTTTATTCTATTGATAATTGGAATAAATATTATGAGTATAGGAGTTGGAATTTACTTGGAAGCTGACCTGGGTGCCAGTGCTTATGACGCTATGCCCTATGTTGTAGACAATGTTGTAAAAAAAGATTTATCATATAAATATACAAGGATAGTATTAGACATAATATGCATAGTGGTTGGTCTATTATTTGGAGAAAAAATAGGAATAGGTACTATATTTTTAGGATTTTTATCCGGCCCACTAATTGTATTTTATAGGAATTTGGCCAAAAAATTGATTTTTGAATAGATTTAAAAATATTTAATTATTTGTATTGAATAATCCTTGGTTTTGATTATAATAAAAGTAAGTAGAATAATAAATAACTGGAGGAAATCATGAAACTACAATCTTTAAAAAAGAAGAAAAAAGGATTTACATTACTTGAATTATTGGTTGTATTAGCTATCCTTGCAATACTTATAGCAATAGCTATCCCAGTCTACAAAAACCAAAAAGAAAAAGCAGCTATAACTGCCCACAATGCAAACGTAAGAGTATTAGAAACAGCTGTGGAAAGTTATAGTCAAGATCATGATGGTGAATTACCTGGAGATTTGCAAGACCTTGTTAAAGGAGAATATATCAAAAGTGTACCTAAAGTTCCAGCAAGTGAAGAGTTAAAAGGTAAATCTTATTCAATAACTAATGGAAAAATTGAACCTGGAGAAATTCATAATGATAATGAAACAGGCAAAACACCAAAAAAATAAAACAATATAATATCAAATCTGCATAAATAAGCAGATTTGATATTGAACTTAATGACATTCAAAAAGATAGCTAAAATTAGCTATCTTTTTTATTTGGCAGAGATTGAAGGAATCGAACCTTCATCCTTCAGATTCGGAGTCTGACATTTTACCAATTAAACTAAATCTCTATGCCCTATCATTTATGAATATATTTTAAATTATAGTTGTTTTATAAAACAATACATAATTTACGTATTATAAATTTTACTTACACTGAAAATATATAATCTCATAAAAAATTGTTACGTTAATTGTTACGTTTTATTATCGTAGATTAAATATATAAAACATAAAAACGGCTTGATTCAATGTCTAATAACACATAGAACCAAGCCGTTAAGTTGTGGCAGGGGATAGAGGACTTGAACCCCTGGCATCCGGTTTTGGAGACCGACGTTCTACCACTGAACTAATCCCCTTGGTGCCCAGAGCCGGAATCGAACCAGCGACACAAGGATTTTCAGTCCTTTGCTCTACCGACTGAGCTATCTGGGCACGTACTTTATTTAGGAAATGATTTCAACATTATAAAAAAATATTTCTTGAATAAATCAAGAAATAAATTGGTGGGCCTTCAGGGACTCGAACCCGGGACCTACCGGTTATGAGCCGGGCGCTCTAACCAACTGAGCTAAAGGCCCAAGAATAAATCATATATTCTTGGCGGAGAAAGAGGGATTTGAACCCTCGCATCCCGTTAAGGATCTACTCCCTTAGCAGGGGAGCCTCTTCAGCCACTTGAGTATTTCTCCTAAATAAAGTAATTAAAAATGGCGGAGAGAGTGGGATTCGAACCCACGCGGGGTTGCCCCCAAACGGTTTTCAAGACCGCCTCGTTATGACCACTTCGATACCTCTCCACATTTGGTGGCTCATCCGGGACTCGAACCCGGGACACCCTGATTAAAAGTCAGGTGCTCTACCATCTGAGCTAATGAACCGTATTGGCTGGGGTGACAGGACTCGAACCTGTGGAATGCAAGAGTCAAAGTCTTGTGCCTTACCAACTTGGCGACACCCCACTATTATTGGCGCACCTAGGGGGATTCGAACCTCCGGCACACGGATTAGAAGTCCGTTGCTCTATCCAGCTGAGCTATAGGTGCTTAATTGGAGCGGGTGAAGGGAATCGAACCCTCGCAACCAGCTTGGAAGGCTGGGGCTCTACCACTGAGCTACACCCGCATATAGGTAATT
>NZ_JAGYZD010000093.1 GCF_018371055.1 Finegoldia magna
ATCGCTCCTTTTAATATGTTTTGTTTGGTCACTTACATATTAACACAGCTGATTAGCTATGAGTTATTTTATGTTGCACTTGTTATGATAAATTATCTGAACAAAAAATTGCAATACTTCCATTTCTTATTAATTTAATTGCATAATAAATGCCTACATCTTGCTTATTATTTGTAAAATCAGGAAAATATCTTGATTTTCTTTCATTACCTTTTTTATTTAATTCTCTTGTTTGGACAACTCTTGGCACATAAAATTCTTCTTCTAAGTATTTATTTGGATCCACAAAATAAAGATTACTATAAGCATTATTAACATTAGTCGATGTAAATGTATTAAAGGCTACCGTTTTCTCTGATGTTTTAATTGTATTATTTTTTATAACAATACCATCATGGTTAATCCACGCATTTAATTGCTCAGCATTAGAAATTACTGCTGAAACTAATATCTTCTGTGCATCTGGTCTAAGATAGCTATTTATTGTTGTCAGTAAAAGTTCGTAATCTGTTCCCCTTGATTCATCATCAAACAAATGAGCCTCATCAAAAACAATCATGTTAATACTTTCAATTATTTCCGTATCATGTTTTAAAATATATTCCAACTTTTCTGGAGTCATAACAAATATTTTTTTACCAATATACTCAGATTTAACTAACTCTATTTCGCTAGGTTCAGGAATATCAGAAAACTCAGTTACAGATATATTTTCATCAAACGCAAAAAACTTTTCCATATCAAGCATTATTTCCTTACATAAAGCTCTAAATGGAGCTACTACAACTACAATTGAAGTTCTATGTGATAGAAAAGCAGCTTGTACAGCAAGTGCTACAGATGTTGTTTTACCAGAGCTTGTTGGCATTTGAATAACACCTGATTTTCCTTCGAAAATTCCTTCTTTACCTAGTAAAATCTGGGATGACCACATTTCTTTCATCAGCGCATTGTTCTTAAATGTTGAAATCCAATCGTTCTTGTCAATACCAGAATATAGTGGCATTAGATTAATACACGAATTATAAATTTTCTTTTTCAATATTGCTAAAATAATATCTGTAAATAATATTTCTCTATCGTTACCAAGTTTATAAACATAACTTCTAAAATCATCGAAATTCGAGTTGTTAGGATTTTTGCAATCAAAAAACATATTATAGTAATCAACTAATTGCACAATATAGTTTCTGTATTTTCCATCTATCTTACCGACGTCAAATTTATGATTATTATCTAACATCCACATTATTACATTTTCTAATCCAGAAGCAGAAAACTCAAAATCACTTAAATCTGGCATAATACTCATCATTACTTTTGAACTACCATTCATATTACAGAAGTAATAAGTAACCGCTCCCATCAATATATAATATGGATTCAAGTCAATACTCATTTCAGACTGAAAATAAGCATCAAAAAACCTTGATACAAAATACAATTCTTCTTCCTTTTCCTTCGAAAGAATTATAGGAGCTTTTTTCATTTTCCATATTTCATTAGAAATGTCACCAACAACCCCAATGCTAAGCAATATAAGGTCATTTGCTTGTTCTTCAACTTCTATATGAAGATTTTCTGGTACGCCATACTCATACATTTTTGCTTTTGCTCGAACTTTTTTCAAATAGTATTTTGAAGCACTTTCTATCAACATAAGCAAGCCCTCCTATATAAATCTCTTAAGAAGATCAGCAATTCTTTGGAAAGAATTATCAATATACTCGTGGATTTTACATTTTCATTCTGACTATTAACCACATCTAAAACTACCTGGTCTGAATACAAATCAATATCCAATACAGCAACTGCAAAAAAGTCAATTATAAACGGATTATCTGTTTTATTTTGAAACCTTTCTACTATTTTTGCCTCGTCATTTCTTGAACGATTAAGTAATCTCCTTTTTTCAGCATTTAGAGACTCACCGATTCGAACCCTATCTTTAATAGAGTGTTCTATGGCATCTTTAACTGTTTTTTCACACGACCTGTTTTTATTTCCAACTTTGCTAGAACGAGTTTTTACTTCAGCAACTATTAAGTGATCAGACTTACTTGGTTTATTAATATTTTTAACTTTATACCCTATCACATCACTTCCAGATACTGGCATATCAGGATTGACTTTTTCCAAATACCTAGTTCTAGTAATATAGTGCTTTAGAACAAAATTTATATAGTCATATACCAATATCTCTCCGAATTCCCCAGACATAGTTATAGCACCTAGTTTATTTTGATGATTGGGAAATATATTCTTCTCCAAAAATTCTTGTTTTGTTAATCCTGTTCCTTTAATTAGTGGCTCTAACAAACTCTCTTCAACATAATTATTTCTTAATCCAGATGCCCAACTATTCAAAATACTATCAGCTAATAATTCATTATTAAGTTTATATACCTGTATTTCTTTTCCACTTGAATAAGGAATAGATTTATCAAACACAAAATATTTACTATTGTCAAAAAACAAATTGTCCCCCTTACTGTAAATTTTCTACTATTACAGAAATTAATGCCAAACATCTCTTATAGAAATACTTATAATGCAATTCCTTGCTGATATCTATTTTATTAATTTCATGATGCCTTATTCGATATGAGTTCCCTGTATTCGTCAATATTTTAAATTCATTATCAAACATTTTTTTGATATGTTCATTCCCGTAACTTATATCATTAATGATTTTTTCTGCTGATTTTTTCTTATCCAAAGTAGGATAATAAGTCTTAATTCTTTCAAACGCATCCCAGATTTTTTCAACAGCATAGGAATATTCACCTTTATTGTATAAATCTTCAGATGTCCTTATTAACTCTTCAAGACCAGCTTCATTAATATTTGTTGAATCATCGAGTCCGATTACTTTATTGCTTGTAGAATGTACTTCTCCATTTCTGAGCTCTACATTGATTTTATTTAATTTAAAAATGGCATTTATCTCATTTCTAAATTGTGAAGATTTTGTAGTGTGCCTATTAAAACTTTCAATAACATCAAACACAGTGAATGGTCGAGTACCTTCTTTAAAATCACTAAATTCATTTATTTCTACAAGTTCGCTTCCCACATAATGTTTTGGAATATAAAACTTAGTAATATCCTCTAAAACTAAGTCATTTATTGATTTGTAATAATTAAAATTGGTTTCAGATGTAAACATAAATGTTTCGTTATATTCATTCATTACCTTAAAAAGTTGATGTCTCGCTGCATTAGTAAGCTTAATACTGGTTTTTTTTTCAGTTATTAATGACTTGTTTCTTTCTGAAAAAGGAATATACATACTTGGTTTCTTAATATATGTTCTCCAGCTAAACACATCTCTTCCTGATAATTTGCTTGTAGCGACTATTGCATACCCATCTTCATTTAGCAAAGTATTTATTTTTTCTAAATATCTTTCCCAAACTCCATTTTCATCCCTCACTTCTGGATGAAATACTTCGCAAATAAAATTAAGTAAAATATTATCTTCGCCATCAAACAGTTGAAATCTTTCGTCTTCGAATATCCAATCGTCGGGATAATCACCATTATGGGTATGCATTGCAATTTCTTCTTCTGCATTATCAACTCTAGAATCTTGGCTTTCCCAATCTGCTAAGTTATACAGTCTTTTTAAAAAATCTACAATTTCAAAACGACCATAATAAGGATAATATATAGTCTCTGTTGTT
The DNA here is from genome assembly GCF_018371055.1 of Finegoldia magna. Classification (GTDB taxonomy): domain Bacteria; phylum Bacillota; class Clostridia; order Tissierellales; family Peptoniphilaceae; genus Finegoldia; species Finegoldia magna_I. Next base: position 3,687 of record NZ_JAGYZD010000093.1, read on the forward strand.
AACCAATTATCTTCTGTTATTCCTTTTTTGAATAAATCAAAAATATCTCGTCTTGTAACATCTGTAATTTTATTCAAAACATAATCTCCTCATATTAAATTTTCATACATTCCACTATTTCCTCAATATCACAATCCAAATCATTGCAAATTCTAAGCAAAACATCTGTGGTTATGTTTAGCCATTCTTAATTTTATAAAGTTAAATTTTCCAAATTTTGCTATTTTCATCAATTTCTTTTTGTCGTATCCAAATCTATTAGTTTTTTGAGTGAGTTTCATAAATAAAAGTTCTCAATATAACCTACATTGAAAACTCATATTTATTATATTATACCATTAAATACCGTTTAATATAAAAACGTTCTCCTTGCAATAGCATTTAAGTTTAAAAAAAGAAGTAGATTAATTCCACTTCTCTTTTACTTAATTTCTCTTATCTACAATATGCCGGACACTGTCTGTTAAATTACATCTCATTAATTCTATTTGATAAAGTTGTCACTACATCAACAACTTTATCAAAGGCCAAATCTGCAATGTACTTATTTTCTTTGAGATATACTTCCCACAAGGATCTTAGGTATTAATCTTATTTTATGTCCTCGATTATTTCCTCAGAGTCTTTCATTATCTCCTAACTTCCTCTTTTTTCGGAAGTTCTTTCTATTGCTTCTCTTAAAATTTCATAGTTTATCTCATCTTTCTTTAGTTTGTAGAGGGTGTATAGGTCATAAAAGTCTCTCATTCGTGTTGTTGTTATATTTCTTCTGATTATGGTTTCGTCTTTTTCAGATAAAATTGTTTCTAATAGGTATACCATTATTTTTATATTTTCTTTGCTAAAGATACAGGGATAGGTATATTCTATTTCCCTTGGTGTTATTGCATCTCCTGTTGTTAGGTCAAGTTTCATAGGACTTTTATTTATTCCTATTTTTACTAATAGCAATCAAAAAAGCACCTACCATTTGATAGATGCCGTTAAACAAATTTAAATTACTCTTTTACTATAGGAACCCATAATTCCATTTGATAATCTTCTGAATTAGGGTCTCCATCTCCATATACTTCAAAATCGGGACTTTCATCATGTCTATATCCTTCTTTAGGGAAGAAATATGAAATAATATACTTCCATCCTTCGTGAATGCACTTTGGTATAGGACCTTCTAAGCTTACAATAGCATACTCTTTTTCAGGAATGCTGAGTATGTCTAACCCTAACTCCTCAGCTTTTACTTCATCCGTTAAATCAAAACCAGCTAAGTATATAAATGAATCTTCTTCATCCATTATATAATCATATCCTACGCCAAAGATTTGACCATTACCAAACTCCTCAAATTTTTCTCTTGGTACTTTTTCAACCAGTCTATCCCAAACTTTTGGGAAATTTGAACTTTTAGTTACATCTGATTTAATACCAGCTACTTTAAACGCTTTCTTTTTCTCAATCTTAATATCCATTTGATTTCCTCCTTGAACTGAAATTGAAAAGTAGATTCTTGGGAAATATTGATACTTTTCTCCTTTTTTTACTTGACCTGGAGTTAGCTTATGAAAACTTTTAAAAGCTAAAGCAAAAGAATCCTGAGAATTATAACCATATTTTATTGCGATGTCTATAATTCTTTTATCTGAATTTTTTAAATCAATTGCAGCATTTGTCATCTTTCTTAACCTTATATATTCAGATAATGAATATCCTGATATGATTGAAAATATTCTTGAAAACATTGGAAATGAATATTCTGTTATCCGCGTTATTTCTTTTTCATCAAGTTCATCAGTTAAGTTATCTTCAATATAGTCTATTGCTAAGTTAAAAGATTTCATTATATCCATATTTCTACCACCTTTCATTTAAATTGTACAAGGATTTATTAAATTATACACGATAATGCTAATACAAATATTATAGCATCACATGTTTATACTATTTTTCTTCTCTGCCAGACTTCTTATATTGCTCTTTATGCTCTCGATATTAATCACAATAATACATCCACGGATTTTCTAATTTCATCTTCTATTTTAAATAGTCTGCTGTATTTTATGAGTCGTCCTAGATTTTGCTTTTTAGGATGTAACGAATCCTTACTCCCTTCAATGAAAAAAGAGCAGCCTTTTAAGCTACTCTTGTAGAAAGTACAAAATGAGTTAATTATATTTTTTGTGTTTCCTCATACTAGTTGCAAAACAACTCTCACGTCCATATAGTTTTTTTGAGTCTTTTCTACATATCCTTTTTTATCTTTTTCAAATACAAAATGCTTATTAAACTGCTTTAAATGAAGGATTTCTATATTTACATCTTTTGTATCAACGCTATAGCTTCAGCAGTCTATTTCTGCCAATCAAAGCTTCCTATTCGGTAGCTTCTCCTGGGAAATCTTTGCATGAGACCTGCCTCTACTTTTCAGTGTAGCTTCGCTTCTTGACAAGTATGGCTAGGCTTCAACGTGGCTTGAGTGGTCAGCATCGATAAATTTCCAAGTTTTTCAAAA
>NZ_JAGYZD010000094.1 GCF_018371055.1 Finegoldia magna
ATGAATAATAGACCTAGAAAATGTATACAATATAAAACACCTAAAGAAGAACTTTTTGGTTTCTTACCATAGGTGTTGCATTTGATTTGACAATTAGTCTATTAAAAAGTAAAAAATCGAAGAAAACACTTATATTTTTAAGAAAAAAATTGTATAATAATGGTGAGATAGAATATAAAGAAATTGTAAATTTTATGTAAAAACTTACAAATATTTTAAGGTGTAAAATTATGGAGGTATATTATGATAAACAAAAAAATAATTAGCGTAGGTGCAGGAATAATAGCTGGAGCTATTGGTGGAAAAGTTTTGAATTCAAAGCTAGCTAAAAAAGCTGCTGTTAGTACAGTTGTTGGAGGATTAAAAGTTAAAGAATCTATCGATAAAACTGTTGAAAATATTAGAGTTTCTGCAGAAGATGTTATTGCAGAAGCAAAAGATGTAAAAGAAAGAGAAGAAAAAGAAGAAGCTAAGAAAAACGATGAAATGGACATCGAAAAAGTAGCTGAAGAACAAGAAGAAAAAACTGAAGAAAAAGTTGAAGATAAAACAGAGGAAGAAAATAAATAATGAGAGCGTCAATAGCCCACAGAATAAAGGGCAGATGCCGTTTTGTTTATGAAGATAATTTAAAAAAAGAAAATCTTAATAAACTTAAATATTGTATAGAAGAAGTTAGTGGAGTGAGATCATGTAAGATTTCACTTCTTACTAATTCTATTACTGTTAGTTATGATGAAAACTGTGTTTCGAAATTGGCGAAGTTTATTCTTGATTTAGATATGGATACAATTGAGAATACATCAATAGATAATGTAGATTTTCAAGCACAATCAGAAAATGATTTGTTTAATATTCTGAGAAATGCGATGTATCGAAGAATCTTTTTCAAATATATGCTTCCTGCTCCAATAGGAACAGTTGCATTGTTCTTTAGAGCTTATCCGTTTATAAAAAATGGTATTAAATCTTTACTCAATAGAAAACTAAATGTTGAATTGTTGGATGCAACAGCTATTTCTGTATCTCTTGCAACAAGACAGTTTGCAGATGCTGCGAATATTATGTTCTTGTTGGGATTAGGTGAAGAAATAGAAGATTATACAATGAAAAAATCTCAAGAAAATTTGGCACATTCTTTGGCATTGAATATAGATAATGTATTTGTCATTGAAAATGACGGAAAAATCATTAAAAATATTAAAGATGTTGAGATTGGAGATATTGTCGAAGTTGAAATGGGTAATAGTATTCCTGTTGATGGAAAAGTCATCAAAGGTGTTGCCATGGTTAACGAATCTTCATTCACTGGAGAATCAAATCCTGTCAAGAAAACGTCGGGTAGTGTTGTATTTGCTGGAACTGCAATTGAAGAAGGTTCTATTCTAATCGAAACGGCGAAAAAACACGATGATTCAAGATTATCTCATATTATCAGTTTGATTTCAGAAAGTGAAAAGAACAAGTCACTCGCTCAAAAGAAAGCTGAGAACACGGCTGATAGTCTTGTGAAGTATTCATTTATAGGCACAGCATTGACTTATTTATTCACAAGAAATCTTCAAAAAGCTAAGTCCTTCTTAATGGTGGATTTCTCATGTGCATTAAAATTAACTATTCCAATTGCCGTAATGAAGGCGATTAGTCAAGCATCTGAAGAAAAAATCCTTGTAAAGGGCGGAAAATATTTGGAAAACTTGTCTGAAGCAAATACAATCGTGTTTGACAAAACTGGTACGTTGACAAAATCTGAGCCAAGAGTAGCAAAAGTAATAGCTCTCGATAAAATTTCGGAAGATGAGTGTTTAAGAATAGCGGCTTGTCTTGAAGAACATTTCCCACATTCGATCGCTAAAGCTGTGGTTGAACACGCAAAGCATAAAAATTTGAAGCACGAAGAAATGCACTCTAAACCAGAGTACATTGTTGCTCACGGAATCAGAACTAAGATTGTTGACAAGGATGCCTTGATTGGATCTGAACATTTTATTCTTGATGATGAGGGAATAAAAATTAATGATGAAACAAAACAAATTATAGATAAATTAAAAGAAGATTATTCGCTATTGTACTTGGCATTTGCCGGTAGATTAATCGCTGTAATTTGTATTGAAGATCCTCTAAGAGATGAGGCTTGTGATGTTGTAAAATCATTGAGAGATTTGTCGTTTACAAACATCACGATGTTAACTGGCGATGCAGAAAATTCTGCTCACAGTGTTGCTTCACTATTGGATTTGGATTATTATCAATCACAAGTTTTACCTGAAGATAAGCAAAACTATATCTTGCAAGAAAAAGAAAAGGGAAATAAGGTTGTAATGATTGGCGATGGTATTAACGATTCTGTTGCATTATCTAGCGCAGATGTGGGAATTTCAATGCATCAAGGAGCAGATATTGCGAAGGAAATCTCGGATATTTCGATTGGATCAGACAGCCTAGAAGGGCTTGTTGATGTTGTAAAATTATCAAAAGCAATGAAAAAAAGAATTGATTCTGATTATAGACAAATCGTAGGATTCAATTCAACTTTGATAATATTAGGAGTTTTGGGAATATTGACCAATACTTCATCGGCACTCCTTCACAATTTATCAACGGTTATGATTGCCGGTAGAAATATGAATAAATACAAAATATAATTTAAATAAAAAAATCTCGTAATCGACAAATGTAATGCCTCTTTAAATCCGGACACGGAAATAAGGGGGCAGTACAAAATCGGTTACGAGATTTTTGTTTATTAATCTTTAATATTTTGTATACTTTTCGAAAGTATTATCAATTTTTTGTATGATATAATTTATTAAAGTGATTTTAAGGCTTCTATAGCTTTATCGTAATCAGGGTGATTTGTATTTTCTTTTACGTATTCAACGTATTTAACTTCGTTGTTTTCATCTAAAATTACAATACCTCTGTTAAGAAGACGGAATTCTTCCATAACGAAACCATACTTCAAACCAAAATCTAAATCTTTGTGATCGCTTAGGACTAATAGGTTGTCGATTCCTTCAGCTGCACAGAATCTTGATTGTGCAAATGGCAAATCACAGCTAATTGTAAATATAATTGTGTTGTCAAATTCACTAGCTTTTTTGTTGAATTCTTTTGTTTGGAATTCGCAAACGCCAGTATCAATTGATGGTACTACAGAAATTAATTTTTTCTTTCCATCGTAATCAGATAATTTTACTGGTTTTAATTCTGCGTTTAAGCAAGTGAAATCTTGCGCTTTATCTCCTACGTTTACTTTAGTTCCTAATAATGTCACAGGGTTGTTTCCAAATGTTGTTTCTTGTCTTTTGTCCATGTTATAGACCTCCTTATAATTTCATTTTCATTCAAATGGTATATACCCAAAAAATTATTTAAATAAACAAGAGGAGTTGATTTTAATGAGCACAGCTACAATTATTATTGTATTAATTAGCGTTGCGATTTTGGCGTTATTCTTTAAAATTTCTTTTAAATTGGGGATGCATGCCCTTTCTGGTTTTGTAGGAATTTTTATTTTAAATATTTTCTTAAGTTTTTTTAATATGCATATTCCATATAATTTGATTGATATGTTGATTGTCGGTATTTTTGGAGTTCCGGGATTGATTGTTTTATTTTTATATTATTTTGTTATCTAACAAGAAATTATCAACTAAAATATTAAATTTGTTGCGAAGAAATCACTTATTTGGTATAATTAATAGAGATTTTAGATTACTTAGGAGGAAAATAAATGACTAACTATAAATTAGATATGCAAAAAAGAGACAAAGTTGGCTCTAATGCAGTTAGAAAATTAAGAGTAAAAGAAATGGTTCCAGGAGTTATTTACGGAAAAGACTTAGAACCAATTAATGTATGTGTTGATGAAAAAGAATTAAGAAAAGTTCACTTAATGGCAGGAACTTCAAGCTTAATCGATGTTAAAGTTGATGGTGAAGATCACACTGTAATCATAAGAGAAGTTCAAAAGCATCCATTTAAAAATCAATATGTTCACGTTGATTTCAAAGCAATCAAAATGGGAGAAGTTGCAAACTTTACTATTCCAGTTGTATTAGAAGGAAGAGATGAAATCAGAGTTCAACCATCTGTATTGATGCAATTCTTGGAAGAAATCGAAATCGAATGTTTACCAAAGAACTTACCAAACGAAGCTGTTGTATCAGTTGTAGATATGCAAATTGGTGATACTTTCGAAGTAAAAGACTTGGATGTATTCAAAAATGCTGATATAAAAGTTCTTGAAGATGAAACAGAAGCAGTATGTTCATTATCTGAACCAAAAGAAGAAGTAATCGATGATGAAGATGAAGAAGTATCTGCAGATGTTCCAACAGTTGGCGAAACTGAAGAAGACGCAGAATAATAAATAGAAAAAACAAAGCGAGTTAACTCGCTTTTTTTATAGGATAAAATATGTTTATTACTTTCGAAGGTCCAGATGGCAGTGGGAAATCAACCATAATTAAAAAAGTTTACGATTATTTAATCGAAAATAATTACGATGTAATTAAAACTAGAGAACCTGGTGGAAGTCCCATTGCTGAAAAGATCAGAAATTTGATACTTGATACTGAAAACACCGAAATGGGTTATAGAACGGAAGCTTTGTTATATGCAGCTTCTAGGGCACAACATGTTGAAGAAACAATTCTACCTGCATTAAACGAAAATAAAATTGTTTTGTGTGATAGATTTCTTATATCTTCTCTCGCATACCAAGGTGTAGGAAGAGATTTAGGAATTGAAAATGTTAGGAAGATAAACGAATTTGCTATAAATGGAGTGTTTCCTGATTTCGTTTTGTTTTTCGATGTTGATCCTATTACTACTTTGAAGAGAAAATCTTCTTTGGATACGGCAGATAGACTTGAAAAAGAGGGTAATAATTTCCATGAAAGGGTATATAATGGATATAAAGAGATTCTAAATTCTGAAAAGAATATAGAAATTATTGATGCAACTCAATCTGTAGAAGACGTATTTAATCAATGTATAAAAGTTTTAAAAAGGAGAAATGTTTTATGAAACTAGTTGTTGCAATTGTTCAAGATCAAGATGTATATAATTTAAATGCAGATCTTACTGAAGCTGGTTTTAGAATTACAAAGTTGGCTTCAACTGGCGGATTTTTGAAGACAGGAAACAGTACTTTATTAATAGGTACTGAAGATGAAAATGTAGATAAATGTTTGGAAATCATTGAAAATGATTGCAAATCAAGAGAAACTACAACTTCAATGCTTTCTGTTAGTATGCCAGGAACTAACTACATATCATATCCTGTAGAGGTTATGGTAGGTGGAGCTACTGTATTTTTACTAGAAGTAGATAAGTATTTGAGATTTTAGGTGATTTTATGAAACTTATAGTTGTAATTATGGAAGATGACTTGAGTCATATTCTTTCAAAAGAATTGTTGGAGAATAAAATTTCTTCTACTAAATTATCATCAACAGGTGGTTTTTTGAAAAAAGGAAATACTACAATGTTGATAGGTACTGATGTGGAAAAAGAACAATCTATTTTAGATTTAATTAAAAAAGTATGTGACGAAAATGATATTGAGTCTGATAATGAATCAAAGGCTAATATTTTCGTTATGGATTTAGAGGATTTTAAAAAGTTTTAATGTTACCGAAAAACAAAACTTTGATAAATCAAGTCAAGAATAATAAAATTTCTAACCAATATTTACTATATGGTGAGAATTTAAACGAAATAAATTATGATGCTGAGGCTTTGATATACAATTTGCTCGTTAGTAACTCAAATTTGAAGTTGAAGTTTGACAGAGATAAGTTATCCGATCTGTTGGTTATAGAACCTGAGAAAAATTCTATAACCATAGACAAAATCAGAGATATTTCAAAATTTGTATCCACAAAGCCTTTTGAATCTAATGACAAGGTCGTGTTGATAAAACAGGCTGATTTGATGAGGACAGAGGCTTCTAACGCTCTTTTAAAAAATTTGGAAGAGCCAAAGCCTTTTGTGTATTTTATACTACTTACAGACAATAAGAATAAACTTCTCAAAACTATTATTTCAAGATGTCAAGTAATTAATTATCTAAGTGAAAGAGAAAATGAAGAATTTGATTATACCACAGCTTTGGACATTTTGGATAAATCTATGGGGCAAAATCTTCTTACAATGTTAGATTC
>NZ_JAGYZD010000095.1 GCF_018371055.1 Finegoldia magna
AATTTTTTGGTTACCAGCACAAGTATTTTCAAAACAGTTACTTGGTTTATTTAAAGTAAGTCAGGATATAATTTCAAGCGGAGTTAATAATTTCAGAATATTCTATTCAGTATTTATTCTTTATGGAATTATGATTATGACAATAACTTTTTTTCAAGCGATTGGGGATGGGAAAAAAGCTGGAATGATTGTAATGCTAAGGCAGTTAATACTACTTGTTCCAGCCTTACTTATATTGCCAAGAATATTTGGAGCAGGGGCTGTTTGGTGGACAGAACCAGTTGTAGATTTTACTATGATAATGGTAGGTTTAGCAATGCAAGCCAAGGCTCTTTCAAATATGAATGTAAATAATTAAAAATAAAATAATGAGAAAAAACAAAAATACCAGAAGAATTTATTTATTAGGAGGTTAAAATGGATAATAAAAAATTAAAAGTAAAAGATTTAGTAAGCATCGGTGTTTTTGGCGTAATTTATTTCGCCTTGCTGTTTGGAATTGGCATGATGGGCATGATTCCGATATTGTTTTTAATATACCCGACAGTATTAGCCATAGTTGCAGGGACTGTAGTTATGTTATTTATGACAAAGGTTCAAAAACCATGGGCATTATTTATATTCGGTATGATATCACCTCTTGTGATGTTTGCTTCTGGTCATACTTACGTCGTTGTAGTTTTATCGCTTATAGTAATGATAATAGCAGAATTAATTAGAAAGATTGGTAATTATAATTCCTTTAAATACAATATGCTTTCTTACGCAGTTTTTAGTATATGGATATGCAGCTCTATGATGCAAATGCTTTTAGCAAAAGAAAAATATTTGGAAATGTCTATTGAAATGATGGGAAAAGATTATGTTGACGCAATGGAAAAACTAATAACATATCCTCACATGGCCTTAGTAGCCTTAGGTGCTTTTCTAGGAGGAATAATTGGAGCATATATAGGCAAGGCTCTATTGAAAAAACACTTTGAAAAAGCAGGCATTGTATAATGCCTACCTTTTCTTCAAATGCTCCCTTTAATCCCAATCCAATAAGTAAGATATTAGTAGTATTTCTTACAGGATTAACTGTTGCGCATAGCATAAACATCCGTTTTGAACTAGCGATTGTTTGTCTTATTGGTATTTTGTTTTATTTGAATGGGTACAAAAAAACACTTTTTAAATGGATAATTTTATGTATAGCATTATATTCTTTACCTAATTTTATGATTCTATCTACACTAAACCCGATACTTAAGATGTTTTTAAGTATACCTATAGTATTTAGAATGTTTTTATTGCCATTTATGGCAGCAAGCCTCATGATAAAGACATCTGATGTAGGTGCAATAATTTCGTCGATGGATAAGCTTAAAATTCCAAAAAATCTTTCCATACCTATTGCAGTTATGTTTAGATTTTTCCCATCTTTTAAAGAGGAGAAGAAAAACATCAAAATGGCTATGAGAGTAAGGGGGATAAATTTTAAAAACCCAATCAAATATCTTGAATATGTTTCAGTACCACTACTAATTATATCTTCAAACATTGCAGATGACATTGCAAAAGCAGCAGAAACAAAGGCGATAGAAAATCCAATTGCCAAGACCAGATATATCAGTGTAAAGATACAGCTAATTGATTTTGTTTATGTTTTCGTAGTTGCTGGACTTATTGTGGGAGGCTTAATATGGTAGAAATAAAAAATTTAAGTCTTGATTATGGAAAAGAACATATATTGGACGATATATCACTATCCATATCCGAGGGAGAGTGTGTGCTATTTACAGGAAAAAGCGGAAGCGGTAAGTCATCTTTAATAAATTCTATCAACGGACTAGCTGTAAGGTATGATAACGCAAAAACAAAGGGCGAAATAATTATTGATGGTAAAAATATAAAAGAGTTGGAGCTTTATCAAATCTCAATGCTTGTCTCAACTGTTTTTCAAAATCCTAAGACATATTTCTTTAATGTTAATACGACATTAGAATTATTGTTTTATTTAGAAAATATTGGACTTGCAAGAGAAGAGATGGACAGGCGTTTAAAGGACATGCTTGAAATATTCCCGATAAAAAATCTTTTGAATAGAAATATATTTAATCTATCCGGCGGTGAAAAACAAATTCTTTGCATTGCTGCTTCTTATATAGCGGGCACAAAGATTATAGTTATGGATGAGCCTTCATCAAATTTGGATATTAAAAGCATAAGTGTTTTGACACAAATGCTTAAAATACTAAAAGAAAAAGGCATAAGCATAATTGTAGCAGAGCATAGAATTTATTATTTGATGGACATAGTTGATCGTGTATTTTTGATAGATAAAGGCAAACTTAAAAAAACTTATACAAGAAGTGAATTTTTAAAGTTTGATAAAAATGAATTGAACGCTCTAAGTTTAAGGGATAAAGAATTAAGCAAATTAGAAGTTCCTTATTTAAAAGAAGGCGGAGAATATCAGATAAAAAATCTTAGCTACAAATTTACTGATGATGAGTGTTTAAGTATAAAAGACATCTCATTTAAGCTTGGAAAAATTTATGGCATAATAGGATCCAATGGACGTGGAAAGTCAACGCTTTTAAGATGTTTAATAGGTCTTGAGAAAAAATCAAAAGAAGAAATATACTTTAAGGGAGAAAAACTATCTAAAAAAGATAGACTGAAAAACTCCTCGCTTGTTATGCAAGATGTAAATCATCAATTATTTACAGATGAAGTATTCAAAGAACTCAGTCTAGGGGTTAAAAATTTCGATGAAGAAAAGGCAAAAAATATTTTAAAAGATTTAGGCTTATACGAGTTTATTGAAAGGCATCCTATGAGCTTATCGGGAGGTCAAAAGCAAAGACTTGCAATAGCGTCCATAATGTGTAAAGACTCTACTTTTATTTACTATGATGAGCCAACTAGCGGCATGGATTATGCTAATATGATAAAAATATCTGAACTGATTAAAAAATATAGAAATAAAGATAAAATAATTTTTATTGTTTCCCATGATATAGAATTTTTAAATGAAGTGGCAGATGAGATTTTTGAATTGTAAAATAGATCCTGTTAAACATGTCTATAGAACTGGGAGAGTATTTAAAAATTTAAAAGAAATTTTTATAGCAAGCATAATTATTCTTTTAGTTGCTATTTACTGGGCCTTTGACAAAAATATTAGGAAGCTTCCAGCAATTAATAATTTAAATGAGGCGTTTAAAGAAAAATAATAATAAATACAGATGTGAACCGACCCCAAAAGTTAGAGCTAAAACTTAACTTAAGGAGGTCAGTTTTTTTAATGGTAGAATATAGCACAGAATTTAAAGTGAAAGCAGTAAAAGAATATTTAGAAACAAACATATCATTTAAATATTTATCAGATAAGTACAATAAACCAAATACATGTGTGATTAAAAGGTGGATAAACGCATACAAATTTCAAGACCGTAAAGGACTAAAATCTGAAAAGAGAACAGGTATCAAAAGCAAAAAAGTGGTATAATATAGATGAGAATATATATCAATAGGAGAATGAAATGTTTAAGCGTTTTTTTGAAAATTTTAGAAAACCGAAAGACAATTTTGGCGGCAGATTTATGTTAAAAAGTATGAATAAAGGACATGAAAAATTGGCAAGTTGGGGAAGGTCTTACATAAATATGGAAAACGATTATATTGTCCTAGATTTGGGCTGCGGCGGCGGTGCTAACATAAAATATTTTTTAACTAAAGCAAAAAAAGTTTACGGTATTGACCATTCAGAAACAAGTGTAAAGATGGCTAGTGAGATAAATAAAGAAGCGATTGAGTCAGGAAGATGCGAGATTTCATTGGGAGACGTAAGAAGCCTTCCTTTTGAAGATGAATCCATAGATATCGTCACAGCATTTGAAACTATTTATTTTTGGAATGATATAGAAGAATGTTTCAAAGAAATTTATCGTGTGCTTAAAAAGGGCGGACAATTTTTAATATGCAATGAAGTATCATCTATGAAAAGAAGAGATGTAAAAAAATTAGCACAGATGATAGAAATGGAAGTATACACACCCTACGACTTAACAAAAATGCTTGGAAAATTGGGATTTAATTTTGAATATCATTTAGATAGAAAACAACAAGTCGTATTTATCGCAAGAAAATAGATAAGATAAAGAAAGGCAAGGATAAAAATGAAATATCACAGTTTTTATTTCTATCAGTTTCAATATCCTATGAAAAAAGTTTTGGTGGAAAAATATGGAAGAAAGTATGCTAGGGATATCCTCAAAAAAAGCAAAAAAATTTATCGAAAACTAGTAGAAGAAGCAGATGATATCGGAGATGATAATCCAATGGCATACAATGAGATGTTCGCTCTTGTATTTGTTGCACCATATTTAGCAAGCGAAAAAGAAATTGCACCAGAGACCATACAGGAAATGATGCGTCGCTCTCTGTATTTTGTCAAATGGTTTTTTTCATTAACTAATCTAAATACTAAGAGAGGAAAAGAGGCTAATAAGAAAAATATAGTTAAGTATTATAAATGGTATACAGAAGAAAAAGAAAAACTCTATCCCACATCGTTTAAGGTCGATTTTGAGGGAGAACCATATGAGGGCGCTTGTTATTACAGAATTACTCGTTGCCCTATTTGCACATACACTAAAAAACTTGGGGTACATGAATTAATGCCGCTATTCTGTGAATTGGATGAGGTTATGATAAGTCTTCAACATGGAGTTTTGCATAGAAAAGGCACGATAGCAAATGGAGCAGATTGCTGTGATTATTTTATCACAGGTGATAGAGAATGAACCAATGTTATATGAATAAGAAATTGGTAAAGTTTGTGATTAATTTATTATTATTGGAGTAGAATAAAATGAGCTTAACTTATAAAATTGCATCGACAATTGTAAGACTTATCGGAGTCAAAAAAATGTTTTTAAAGAACAAAGAAGAGATGCTTAAGTATGCAAAAGGTGAAAATGCAAAAGTAGTATTTGATTTAGAAAAGGCAAAGGCAAGGGCTACGAGAAAGAATTATTATCTTTTTGATAGGGATGTTATGGGATACAGACTGATTTCATATCAAAAAAATCAAACGCCCGCCGACGGTGCAGTTCTTTATCTATTTGGAGGAGGAATGATTACACAACCGAATAAACTGGATTTTAAATTATCGGAAAGAATAATGGAACAAACCGGAAAAGATGTTTGGTTTTTATTTTATCCTCTTTGTTCAGAAAATGTAAAGATAGATAAGACATATGAAGTATCATTTGAAGCCTATAGGCTTATGACCGAAACTTATAAAGCAGAAAATATCAGCGTCCTTGGATTTTCATCAGGAGCTTGTCTATCACTAGGGATTTTTTTGCATAACAACGCCATAGGAAGACCACTTTCAATGCCAGGCAAGATTATTTCAGTTTCTCCGGGAGGAATTCCGGATGTAACTGTCGATGAAAACAAAGAAATTTGGGAAAGAGTAAATGCACTTAACTACAAGGATGTAATGATTGATCCGACGTACATTAAAACAGCAAGAGAAATCGCAAAAGGAGATGAAGACATACCTGAATATATGTTAGATGGAACTGTAGGAGATTTTACAGACTTTCCGAAAACATATTTTTATTACGGCGAAAATGAATGCCTCTATGCCTTTGCGCAAACCTTTAAAAAAGCAATGGAAAAATACAACGCCCCATACAAAATTATTGTTGGAAAAGGAATGTGCCACTGTTATCCATTGGTGAGATTTTTTAGAGAAGAAAGAGAAGCACAGGATGAAATTATTGAATTGTTAGGACAATAATTTAGGACAGACAATGAAATCACAAGAATTTATAATGCCCATATTCGGTGTCGGGCCAATATATGTAATAACATGTCTAATACTTACAATCGCTGTGATATGGCTTCATCTCAATGGATACATTTATCAAGGAGAACTAAGCCAAGGTAAAATATTTTTTATTATAGCTGGGATATTCATGATCCTTTTAGGAATATATTTATGGATACAAGCAGTAATAGTTCAGAAAATAAATAAAAAAGTTACAGAAAAAAAGTTGATAACAACAGGAGTATACAGCATAGTAAGA
>NZ_JAGYZD010000096.1 GCF_018371055.1 Finegoldia magna
TAATATATTTAACAGTTAAAATTATATCACAACTTCACTAAATTTGCTCATTTTTTCTGTAATCTTTAGAATTTCTTAACGTTTGAAATCAAAAAAATACCCACACTACTATTATAAGTGTTTTGCAAATACATTTATCTTTAATTAATAACCATTTTTATTTTATAAAAAATTTACAAAACATTGAAACATCCATTAAATAATGTGTATAATTAAATTGGAAGAAAACGAATCTTCACTACATAAATTAGGAGCTAAAAATGAAAGTGAAAAATTTATTTAAAATGTTGGCTATTGCACTATTGATTTGCTTGAGTGTGCAAGTAAATAGCTATGCAATGGACTATCCGGAATACGACGGAATACAATATGGTGCAGCATTTGATGCTATGACTACTGTTATCTACAATAAAGATGGAATACTTGTAGACCCATACGATGGTAAACCATTTAAAGAAAGAAATACATGGGTAAAATTTGGCGATGGTAAATTAAAATATGAGGATATAGCAAATGATCAACAAAAAAATTATGATTATCAAGCAGAATCTCTATATTATATAAATTGGGTCGATGCTAACGGAAAAATCGATAAATCCAAAAAATATGATGACGTTAAAGACAGACGTGCGTATGATATTATGAGATTTATAATCAAGAAGAATCCTGCCAACAAAAAAGACGTAATAGTTATCTTGAAAAATACCAACACTGGAGAAACTCGTAAA
This sequence comes from Finegoldia magna, assembly GCF_018371055.1. Classification (GTDB taxonomy): domain Bacteria; phylum Bacillota; class Clostridia; order Tissierellales; family Peptoniphilaceae; genus Finegoldia; species Finegoldia magna_I. The sequence continues at coordinate 729 of NZ_JAGYZD010000096.1, forward strand.
ACAGTTGTACCTTATGGTAAGAAAAAAGAAAGGCCATTAGATTATGGACATTATGTAATCGAAAAAATGTATCAAGAAAGCGTTGACAATAAAGAATTCGAAATCATACCTGATAGATCAGAAATTACATTAAACGACTATACTCGTACTAATTATGATAATAACATCTACCTCACTGTAGCTGAAAACACAGAATACAAAGAAAAACAAAAAAAGAAACAAGAAGAAGAAAAGAAGAAACAAGAAGAAGAGAAAAAGAGACAGGAAGAAGAGAAAAAGAAAGCCGAAGAAAAACGCCAAAAAGAAGAACAACTAAAAAAAGAAAACGAAGAAAAACAAAGAAAATACGAAGAAAAACTCGCCCAACAAAAACTTCAACAAGAACAACAAAAAGCCAAGCAAAAGCGCATCACAATCGCTGTCGTTGTCGCTTCAGTTATTTTGATAGCAGCTGGAATTGTATTGTATAAGAAGAGAAGATAGTATTTTTGATTTAAAAAACAATTATATAAAATATCTATAAATCCCCCATCATTTATTGAAATCTTCTATAATTAAGATTTTGTACGTTGTATTTGATAAGATTATATTAACAAGGCAATGCAAATTGTCGAAAAAAAAGGAGGTAATTTATGGATAGTAAAGAAGTATTGGCTGAAAACTCAAAATTATTTGGAGAACATTTACCAGATGTAGCTAAGAATTTCTCTGGTATGTGTGGAGAAATTTTTAAAGACGGAAAATTATCTTTGAAGGAAAAAGAATTGATAGCTCTTGCAATCGGAATTACTGTAAAATGCGACGGATGTATCGTTCATCACACTAAAGGATGTATTGATGCAGGTTGTACAATCGAAGAAATCTCAGAAATGATGGAAGTTTGCGTTGCTATGGGTGGTGGCCCTGCTACAGTTTACGCTGGAAAATCTTTGAGAATTGCTGAAGAATTATTAAAATAATTGCGATTGACTGGCTGCATTATCTGCAGCTAGTTTTTTTGTGGAAATTTTTCTGGATTTGGAATATGATTATGTTAAAAGGGGGAGTTTATGAACGCGGATTATACGAAGAAAATGATAATGGAAAATTTAATTAATCTTCTCAACAGAATACCTCTGAATAAAATTACGGTGGGAAAACTAGCTGAAGAATGTGGAATCAACAGAAACACTATTTATTATCATTTCAAAGATTTGAATCAAATCATAGACACGATTTTTGAGATCAGATTACAGAAGGTATTGGATGAGTCAGAGGATATGTCGTGGGAGGATAATTTTATCGAAGAAATGCAGTTTGCTATTGATAACAAAACCGCGATTTATCACATTTACAATTCTATTTCTAGAAAAACACTGTCTGATTATTTGTACAATAAATCGGGACAAATTATGAGAAACTACATAGAAAATGTGGACAAGGAGATTCATGCAAAGAAGGATGACAAGGAGATTATTATTAAATTCTTCCAAAGTGCAATTACGGATTTGGTTATCAGATGGCTAACTTCAGGAATGGATGAGGATATCGAGAAAAAAATAAAAAGGATAGGATTTTTATTAAAAGATACTGTTAAATCTTCATTAACTAGGAGTAAAATGAATTAATTTTTTAGATTTTTTTTCATTTTTGTTAGAATTTTAGGCAAATACACCATTTTGTCCAAAGACTTTGATTAACGTTTGAGATACAATGAAGTTAAGAGATATATCTAACAGGATAGTTCTAAAAATTTTAATATATGAAAAGGTGGTTATATGAAAATTATAGAAGCTGGAAAAAGATATGGATTTGATAAGGTATTCGATTACGTTGCGAAAGATCCTCAAAAACGAGGGGTACAATTAGTCGAATGGGCAGAAAACCTTTCACACGGAGATTTCGCGCCTCAAATTAAAATTATAAGGGAAGTTTTTGAAGACGAAAATCACCCTTACCATAGTTTTGTGATGAAAATTTTCCAAGAAGTTGACAAAAAACAAATGAAAAAAGTAGCGTATAACTTTTTTATGAATGCGTCTGTTTTGGGATGGCAAACCCAACAAAAATACAGAGAAGAATACAATTGTAATATCCCTTGGGCAATTTTGTTGGATCCTACATCTGCATGTAACTTAAAATGTACTGGATGTTGGGCTGCTGAATACGGCTACAAACAAAACCTAAGCTATGATGAGATTGATTCTATCATCACTCAAGGAAAAGAATTGGGAACTTATATGTACATATACACAGGCGGTGAACCTCTTGTGCGTAAAGATGATTTGATCAAATTGTGTGAAAAACACAACGACTGTGTATTCTTATCATTTACTAATGCAACTTTAATTGACGAAGATTTCGTAGACGAAATGCAAAGAGTTGGTAATTTCATTCCTGCGATTTCACTTGAAGGTTTTGAAGAAGCAACTGACGGTAGACGTGGAGAGGGTGTTTATAAAAAAGTAATCAAAGCAATGAAGATGCTACAAGAACGTCATTTGATTTACGGTATTTCTTGCTGCTATACTTCACAAAACTTTGATTCAATTACAAGCGAAGAATACTACGATTACCTAATAGAGTTAGGTGCATATTTCGTGTGGTACTTCCACTACATGCCAGTTGGAAATGCTGCTGTAACTGATTTACTACCTACTCCTGAACAAAGAAAACAAACTATCGAAAGGCTAAGAAAATATAGAGCAGAAAAACCATTATTCGCATTGGATTTCCAAAACGATGCTGAATATGTTGGAGGTTGTATTGCAGGTGGAAGAAGATATCTTCACATTAATGCATCCGGCGATGTGGAACCTTGCGTTTTCATTCACTACAGCGATTCTAATATCAGAGAAAAATCTTTATTGGATTGTTTGAGAGCTCCCCTATTTACAAAATATCACGACGGTCAACCATTCAACGATAATATGTTGATGCCTTGTCCAATGCTTGAAAATCCAAACGAACTTAGAGAAATGGTTCATAGCACTGATGCTCAGTCTACTGATTTGGAATCTAAGCAAACTGTAGATTCACTTTGTGGTAACTGCGATGAATATGCGAAAAACTGGGAAGTTGAAGCAGAAGAAATCTGGGACAAAAGTCCAAAGAAAGAAAGATTCAAGGGTTCATATCACACAATGAATCGCCAAGAAACGATGAAATCAAAATAATTTCAATGAGCAGCTTTTAATAGCTGCTTTTTGTCTGCAAATTTTTCTTGAATAAAAAATATTTAACTGGGTATAATTTTCTAAGAGGTGTAATATGAGATTTATTGAAAAAAGTACGATATATTTAGCTGGTGGATGTTTTTGGGGAGTGGAAGCTTATTTCAAAAAATTACAAGGCGTCATTGATACTGACACAGGCTATGCGAATGGCGATGGAACAGACACTGATTATAGAAGAGTAAAACAAACTCATCACGCAGAAACGGTGAGAATTGTCTACGATAAAAACAGATTGGATTTGGCAGAAATTTTGCTTCACTATTTCAGAATTATCAATCCAATTTCTGTAAATAAACAAGGAAATGATGTTGGTGAACAATACAGAACGGGTATTTTCTACGAAGATGAAAAAGATTTGGAAATCATCAATTCCGTTATGAAATACATTCAAACAAAATACGATGAAAAGCTAACTGTTTTGGTTGAAAGGTTAGAAAATTTTGTGTTAGCAGAAGATTATCACCAAGATTATTTGGACAAAAATCCTGGTGGATATTGTCACATCAATTTGAATGCTTTTGATGAGGATTTGGATACGACTGAATACAAGAAAATGTCCGATGAAGAATTGAAACAAAATCTATCCGATGTGAGCTACAGAGTTACTCAAAACGAAGCTACTGAACGCCCTCACACATCTTCTTATAATGATTTTGATGAAAGAGGAATCTATGTCGACATCGTAAGTGGTGAGCCGTTATTTTCTTCAAAGGACAAATACGATGCCGGCTGTGGTTGGCCATCATTTACGAAAACTATTACGTCAAGTTCTGTAAATTATTCCGATGATCACAAATTATCTAGAGTTAGAACTGAAGTTAGAAGCAAACACGCTGACAGTCATTTGGGTCATGTGTTCGACGATGGTCCTAGTGAAAAAGGCGGTCTTAGGTATTGCATCAACGGTGCAAGTTTGAGATTTGTCCCATTAGAAAAAATGGAAGAAGAAGGATATTCACAATATATTCCGTTCGTATAAATCGGAAAATCACAAGGAGGACACTGTTCCTCCTTTTTTTGTGTGCAAATTAATTTATTGGGCATTTTAGGTGTTTACAAATCATACGAAAACTGGGATAATATATCTGAAATTAAATAAGAGGAGGAAAAAATGGATAAAAAGAAAGCAAATTTACTTGCTAAATTAGCGTTATTAATAGTAGCTATCCTTTGGGGAAGTTCTTTGACTGTGGTTAAGCAATCTTCCAAAACATTCAATCCCAACTTTATTTTGGCGATAAGATTTACGTTGGCAGCTATTTTATTATCAATCATTTTCTGGAAGAGACTTCGCCAAGCAAAATTTGACGACATAAAAAACGGACTTTTGATCGGAATATTTTTGTTCATGGCGTATTCATCACAAACTTTGGGAGTAAAATTCGCAGATCCAGGAAGAAGTGGATTCTTGTCTGCATCTTATTGCGTAATCGTTCCTTTTTTGGGGTGGATTGTGTTCAAGCAAAGACCAGACAGATATAATTTGTCGGCGGCTGCTTTGTGTATAACTGGAATATTTTTCATATCGCTTTCGGGATCAAGCGCTCACGTGGATAATCCATTGGCATGGCTTGGAGATTTACTAGCTTTACTTAGCGGATTGTTGTTCGCATCGCACATAATCGCAGTAAGTGCACTTGCAAGAGGTCGTGATCCTATTGTTATGACGATATTGCAATTTATAATGGCGGCTGTGTTGTCTTGGATAACTACAATTATAGTAGAAAACAATTCAAATCTTGTCGTAACTTCAAGATCTGTGATGGAATTATTGTACTTAGCAGTAATGTGTACAGCAGTTGCACTATTACTTCAAAACATCGGACAAAAATACACAAACCCATCCACTGCAGCAATTATTTTGGGATTCGAGTCAATATTTGGAATTTTAATTCCTGTACTTATCGGAATCGAATCATTGACACTTTTCTCAGTAATCGGATTTGTATTCATATTCGCAGCAATTCTTGTCAGCGAGACAAAACTTTCGTTCTTGAAAAAGGACACAATAACTGCACAATAAATAGTACTTTTTAAGTACCAATTAAAAAACAGATAGCTAATTACAGCTATCTGTCTTTGTTTTGGCGGAGAAAGTGGGATTCGAACCCACGTGGGAAATAATCCCAAACGCATTTCG